>CAKQXG010000007.1 GCA_934281515.1 uncultured Clostridia bacterium
TAGCGGTAACCGTCACTTTTTCGTCGGTTGTTGCCAAAACTTTGTCCGCTACGGACAGGTTGGTCACTTCCACCGTTGTGCCGTTGTTGTAGTAGGCAACAATCTTCAATCCGTCAAGACTGAACGTTTCGCCCTCGGTGTATGCCAGTTTGGACGGAGCGGTAACGACAACCATACCTACAATGCGTTTGGTGATGGCTTGTTGATTGGTGTAGATCTCGGTAGGAATATACTTCTTGACAGATTCGGGAAGTTCGCTGCCAACAAGTTCGAAGTTCATCGGGTAAGCGTCCTTGTTTTGGAAGCCAAAGAAATCGTTGCGGTTGTTTGACAAGGTAGTCTTTTCAAAAGCAATGCTTGTAATAATGCCCTTTTCATCGACAGTTACGGCACCCTTTACGTTGTTGCCTTCCACAAAATTTTTTATTTCCTGTTCGGAAACAGCGGGATTGTAGAACATCTTACCTTCGGCATTTTTAAGCCACATGTTTGTGGGATTGGCCAGTGTGATAAATCCGTCGGATACGCTGTAACTACCCGTATATACATAGTAGTCGGCCGACTTTGCTTCGGTTGTCCACTTGTCTTTGGTTACAAGTACCGTTACGTAGTAGGTGCCTTTGGTAGCGTCGCCGAACAATTGAATTGCACTGAACGCTTCCTGGGCGTTGTCTTGCTTACGTCTGCTGTAATTGATGTAGGAGAAGTCGGCGTTGCCTTGCAAAACTACGTTCCAGGGCAAAACGCTTGCAGACACCTGAATGTGTGCGATTGCGGTAACAGCTCCGTCGGTGTAGCTGATTTTGAGCGTGACTACGGGAGCGGACATTGTATACTCGGCAAAAGCAACTTCACTGCCGACAACTTCGACTTTGCAGTCGGCAAGAGCGACTTCTTTGTCGGCGCCGCCTGTTGTGTAGCGTGCGGTAACGGTCATGCCCGTAAGGTCGATTTTTTCGCCGAGCTTGTAAATCGATTTGAACGGAGCCGTGGTTGTAATCTTGCGTAGTACCGGGGTTTCGGGAGCGGCTTGAACATTCAGTTCCACCTCGCCTTCAACGCCGTCGTAAGTGATGAGCAGTTTGTCGCCTACTTGCAATTCGACGTCGACAGCCAACTTTTCGTCGCCGCGCTTGATTTCCAACGTGAAGTCATGGTCTACAGGTTGATTGAGCAAATTTCTTTCCGTGCTGCCATCGGGAACGACGTAGTTTACGCCGATAAACATATCGGAAGGCAATTCGAGTTTGTCGCCTGCGTAAATGTTACCTTCCGGCATACCGTAACTGATGTCGCCGTCTTGGTAAAGACCGACGGTATTGACAACGTAGTACGCTTTTTGATTGGCGGACAGTTGCTTGCCGACAACCTTTTCCATATAGACGTACTCGGCGGTCAAACCGTGTTGCGTTGCCAGACTTTCGATAAAGTCGGAAGCGTTGGATTTGCTCCAACCCCAAGTTTTGTCGCCGCCTACGGCTCTGCCAAAGTTAAGCCCGACAATATTGCCGCTGTCATCCTTGGCGATTGTAGCTTGCTCGGTGGTTGCGCCGGTCAATTTTCCGGAGTTGGTTTCGGACGGATTGGACAGCTTGGGCATCGTGTGTATTTGCTTTGCGACAAAATTCATCTTGTCGCCGTCGATAGCGTACGTGCCGTTGATTACGCCCAGCTTGTAGGTGCGGTCGGTGTGGCCGGCCATCTCGGTGTAAACAAACGTACCCTTGTTTGCGTCGGCTGCGTCGGGAGTAAGTTCCAGCGCGCCTTCGATCTTCATGGAACCGCAATCATAGTAAGTGTAGAACACCATTGCGGCATCGGAATTTGTAACAAGCACGTGCGGCATGTCGCTCGGCTTGACATCGACAAGATCGACAAATTGTTCGGGCTTATCTTCTACGGGAGCGGCAGTAACGCGGATAGAAATCTCGGCGCTTTTGCTGACCTTTTCGCCGTTGATTTCTTCGCTGTACTTGACGGTAATCTTGTTGTTGTTGGCGTTGAGTGCGCCGTAAGGACTGTATGTGCACTTGTCCGTGACGTCCTTGGTGGTACCGTCGGAATAGTTGGCGACAACTTTGATACCTGTCGGGTCAAACTTTTCGCCTGCGTTGTAACTTAGCTTGGTAGGTTGCTTTTCCACCTTGATACTGTCCAAGGTTACGGTTTCGGTCTTTTTGCATGCCGCAAAGCCTACGGACAGGCACAAAACCAACACTAGCAACACTATCGGTAATGTTTTCTTCATATCGTCGTTTCTCCTTGTATATTTTTACCGTTTTTAGACGGTTTTACGACCAAAATTTACTCAAATTTGTTGATACGTATGCGTTTTTTGATTACAAGCACTTGCCCGAGCACAAACCCTGCAAGGGACAGTGCCGCAAGTACGCCCAGTACCCAACAACCTGCGTTAAGCGCAACTTGCCAACCTACGGTGACGGGTACAAAACGCTTGGTTGCCGACAGTCCGTTGACTGCGTTGCTGTGCGCCGTTGCGTACAAAATGCGTTTTGCTGCCTGTTTCATACGGGTGACGACATTGCCGTAGCTTGCGTACTCGTCAAACAGGTTTTTGTTTTGCGACACATCCACGCGGTCGCCGTCGGGCAAATCGCAACCTGCCATCAGGAACGCCACAAACTGTTTGTCGTCGTAGCGCTTGTCCCACATGTCGGACACCACAAATCCCTTCATGCCGCACTCGCCTCGAAGGAAATCGGTAAGCAACGCTTTGTTGCCTGCGCAGTAGGTTACGCCCAGGCGTGTGTATGCAGCCATTGCATTGACTGCGCCGCCGTCGACAACGGCAATTTGGAAAGGTTTGAGATACACTTCGCGCAACGTTTGTTCGTTTGCCCACACGGCAAGTCCCACGCGGTGCGCTTGTTGTTCGTATGCCACAAGGTGCTTGACATATCCGTTACAGCCTTTACTTTGCAACCCTTTGACAAGGTTTGCCGCCATTACGCCCGACAAAACGGGGTCCTCGCTGTAATACTCGAAGCTACGTCCGTCAAATGCCGTGCGGTGAATGTTGAGACCTATGCCGTACAAGCCGCTGTAGCCTGCCCACAATGCGTCCTCGCCGTACATCGTGCCAACTTGCTCGGCAAGCGTTTGGTTGAATGTCGCCGCAAGTATGCCGACCGACGGATAGTAGGTGGGCGAATACTGCTTGTCGGGGTCGTTTGTCTTGTTGGCAAGACCGCTTTCGCCAAAGTCGTAGCGTTCGGTCACGCCAGTAGGTCCGTTGTGTTCCACAGTGGCAGGTTTGCTGACGCTTTTTGCCGACATCGTACGGCGCAAGCCGTTGCCCAGCAACATGCACAAGTCGTCCCATGTCAGTTGGTCGACAAGTTCGTTCCACAACTCGGAGTCCATTGCAATCGTGTTGCCTTCGGCATCGGTACGGAGTTCCACAAGGGTGTATTTCTGCTCGACGCCCAGTTCGGGTTGCTCGCTGTCGTCGGATTGTACGCTTTCCGAAGTGCGCATGGACAACATATCCAGCACCATTTGTTCGGTAAGGTACAGCACGGTGTGGTCGGACATTGTTTTGGGCAGTGTGCCTGTCCAGTCGTTACGGCTGACGTAGGTTACTCCCTTGTCGTTGTCGCTTGCTTTGTTGTAGTCTGCGCCGTCAAACAGGTTTGTAATCGTTGCGCCTGTCGCCGCCGACTTGTTGTAGGTGCGGTTGCCGTGGTCGTGCTCGACGACAAGTTTTGCGTTGCCTGCCGCCGTCATGCCGTCGACTGCCTTATAGCCTTGCTTGGCAAGCACGTTGTTTGCCGCCTCGTGAGCGTTTGCAGCAACGGTAAAGTAGTAGTTGCCCGCTTCCGTAATGTAAGTTTTTGCTTTGTTACTGTCGTAGGACGCCAGGTCGCGCCCGTCGACGGTAAGTGTTATCGTTTGACTTTCGCCTGCGCCGAGCACGTCTGTTTTGCCGAAAGCAACCAACTCGACAGCCGCCTTTTCGACGCCGTTGGCAATGTCATACTCGGTGTACGGCTTGGAAAGGTACAGTTGTACGACTTCCTTGCCGGGCTTGCTGCCGACATTGGTAACGTTGACGGTAACGGTGTATTTGTCGCGTTCCGTGTTGTATTGGCAGGAAAACTTGTCGTAGCTAAACTGCGTGTAGCTGAGTCCGTAACCGAACGGATAGGCAACGACATCGGCGTAGTTGAAGTCGCCTGCGTTGCCCTGACCGCGAACCTTGTCGGTGTAGCGGGTCTCGGCGTAGCGATAGCCGACATAGATACCCTCGGTGTAACTGACGTACGCCGTGTAGGTCATGGACGTGTAAGAACTGCTGCCTTCTTCGGGCAAATCGGCAAAATCGTCGGCGTTGGCGTAACGCATACTGCCGAAGTTTGCCATGGCAGGATTGTAGCTATGCTTTGTCCACCACATATCCGAGAAACGTCCGCTGGGGTTGACATCGCCGACAAGTATTTTGCCGACTGCAGTCATGCCCGTTTGTCCGACGGTGCCGATCCAAAGCGCCGCGTCCACGCCGTATTGTTCGTCGCCAAGGAAGTCGACTTCTACTTGGTTGGGAGTGTTGAACAGCACTATAATGCGGTCGAAAGACGTACCTTTAAGAGATTTAAGACCTGCCAACACGGATTTTTCCTTGTCGGACAGTTGCAAGTAACTGTATGTGGGGTCGTCGTTTTCGCCACGGGAGCGGCGCACAACGAATATTGCCGCGTCATGGTGCTTGGCAAGGCTTGCCGCAACGTCGCCGTCGGCGTTGAGTTGGTCCCAACTAGCGTCCTTGGTATTGTACTTGACAGGCGCGTACTGCGTGGCGTTATCTTTGTAGTGGTTGTACACTACTTCGTCAACCTTCAGTCCTGCTTTGGTGCAACCATCAAGCAGGTTTACGGCAGGCATCGGGTTGTCAGGTTCAGCCGATCCGCTACCGACATAGGCAGACTCGACGGAAGCATACCCAAACAAGCCGACATATGCGCCCTTGGCAAGGGGCAAAGCGTTGTTGTCGTTTTTGACAAGTACCGCGCCTTCCGCCATGACTTCTTCCGCCTTGGTCTGACCGTCCGCCATAAGCGTGGCAAGGTTTTTGTAGTCGCTCTTGTAGTAGTCGGTGTCGGCGGTGCCGTCGCCCGTTTCTACCACTTCGTAGTCCCTTACCTTCAAGTAGTCGTTGATGAGTTGTTTGTTTTCCATTGCGATGACGGTACCCGTCTGCAACAGTGCGTACAACACAACGAATACTACTGCCAGCACGCGGAACAAAGTGTTGTGTTTGGCAAAAAATTTCATTGTTCGTCCACCTCCGCAACCTGCGTTTGCCCGCCGACGGCGACTTTGCCACCGTTGCCCACAAACACATTGGCGATACTGCCGACAAGGGTCAGCGCGTACGCCACAACGCAGAAGATAAACCTTGCGCTGAACTCGGCGGCGTCGATACCTACCAACACAACCGAAACATAGTAGTAGTTGACGTAGACAAACGAGCCGAGCCCGGACATAACGCACACAAGTTGCGCCATGCCTGCGAAGCCGTGCAAGCCGAAGCCTTCCAGCAGGGCAGTTGCCGCCACAAACACAAGCGCGGAAACGAAGCACATCACGCTGTACTCGGCAGTGCCGCCGTAGGCGCATTGGTACGCAATGGCAAACGCCAGCGCAAACAACGCCAAACCGCACGACAGCCAAAAGCCCACGCCTTTGCCGTGCAAAAATTGTTTGATTTGCATATTTACCTCTCTGTCGAACCCGTCCCGGCAACAGCGCACGCCCACGCCGCAAAAGCAATATTCCGACATCGGTCAGGACTTGGCGAATACGGGCATTATGTTGCTTGCCGACGTGATATATCGACACTTTTGCATTATACGAATAAATTATACCACTGTCAATAGTCTTTGCACAATTGCAAAAACTATCCAGTTTGATTGCAATTTTTACATAATATTTTGCCTATTAGCTTGTCAATTTGGAAAAAATAGATATAATAGGAATAAAGACAACCACATTAACATAAAAAGGACCCGAAATTAACCGCCATGTTCAGATTTTTGTACAACAACATAGACTTTTCGCACAAGTTGGGCACCGCAAGCCTGCCCATGGACGACTACAACAAGCACCTGCACACATTTAACGAAGTACTGTACTTTGTGCGCGGCACGGTGAAGTACAACGTGGAGTCGGAATCCCGCACGCTGACCGAAGGCGACCTTGTATTGGTACGCCCCGGCAAGTACCACTTTGCCGAAGTACAAAACAACGACGAGTACGAGCGCTACGTGTTGAAGTTTCCCGACTCCGTACTGCCGCGTTACCTGTCGGACAAGTTGAGCAAACAGGGGGCGTTTATCGGCAACGTAAAGAAGTACGGAGTATTTTTTAACAGTCTGGACAGTTACGTGGACAACTTTTCGCCGGAGGACGTGTACACGCTGTTTGTGGCAGAGTTGACCAAACTGTTGGTGTTGCTGTGCAAGGAACAGTCTGTCGCCACCACGCACCGCGATGACTTTGTGTCACGACTCGTCGACTACATAGACGAAAACGTCAGCGAGCCGATTTCTCTTGACACGCTGTCACGGCAGTTAAACTTCAGCAAATCCTACATCAGCAACGAGTTTAAGCGTACGATGAAGATACCCGTAATGCAGTACGTGCGGTACAAAAAGATAATTGCCGCACATCAGATGATACTGGCAGGGGAAAAGAAATCGGCGGTAAGCGAATTGTTCGGGTTTAAGGACTACTCCACCTTTTACAGGGCGTATGTAAAGGTGATAGGGCATGCGCCGACGGACTCCGACCACACGCACAACAGCGGCGGCACGCAGTCGGCCAAAAACTCGCCTTTGTGCTGACCGCCGACGACTCTGTTGTGGTCGGACTATTTGGGTGCGGCTACTCGCCGCATCTAGCAGACTTTAGCCGGGGCGTCGCATACCCCGGCATCCCCCGCTAGGGCGCAAACCCCGACACAGGTTCGTGGTTTGCGAACATAACAACATAACTCCGACCACACGCACAAATAAAAATTGTTTTGCGGGGAGGACCTTTTTAAAAAAAGCGTCCTCCCCGCACCCCTCTCCAAAAACTTTGGAGTTGTGTGAAATACCAAAACGCCATCTTCTTCGTTTCCTGACGTGCACGTACGGGCGCATAACCAATTACAGTATTTTTTGCAATATTTTTCGCAACAAAATGCAATTGCTTTTGACAGCAATGTGTAATATCATTTAGAAGTAGTATATTGCCCACAATAAAAAGGGCAGTAGCCCCGACCGTTTTTTCTTTGGCGATATACTACAGCCACAAGCAATAAGATTTATCTTCGGCTTGGCATATGCTTACATAACACAAATCAAACCACACAAAAAACTTTACAACAAGGCTGACAACATGAGAAAAACTATCAACATCAACCGTGGCTGGACATTTAGCGACGCACAGGGCAATAACGCCGTCAACGTCGACCTGCCGCACACATGGAACGCACTCGACGGCAACACGGGCGGCAACGACTATCTCCGCGCCGAACATGTCTACACACGCACTTTTACTCGCCCCGACGGAGAAACGATCTACGTCGAACTGAAAGGAGCCAACTCCACCGCTACTGTATACGTCAACGACAATGAAGTTGTCAAGCACCACGGCGGCTTTGCAACCTTCCGTGCCGACATCACGCAGTATCTCAACGACGGCGACAACACGCTTGCCGTGCGCGTGGACAATGCCGCCAACGAAACCGTCTATCCGCAAACCGCCGACTTTACCTTTTTTGGCGGACTGTACCGCGACGTCAACTTGCTGTCCGTATCCGCCAATCACTTTGCGCCCGACTTTGCAGGCAAGCAAGGGTTACAAATCACACCGCGACTTGTTGACGGCAAGTGGATCGTCACCTTTGACACACGCATTGTAGGCGACGGCAAAGCCGTGTACGAAGTATACGACGGCGATGTCTGCGTAAGCACAACCGACAGCGCAGAAATAGTAATCGACAACCCTCATTTGTGGGACGGACTTTCCGATCCGCACATGTACACAGCTGTTGCAAAGTTGTACGCAGACAACGCACAGGTTGACGAGATAAGTGACACTTTCGGACTCAGAACGTACCACATTGACCCAGACAAAGGCTTTTTCCTTAACGGCAGACCTTATCCGTTGCGCGGCGTATGTCGTCACCAGGACCGCAAGCAAATGGGTTACGCCATTACTACGGCGGAGCACGAAGAGGATATGGCTCTCATCCGCGAAGTAGGCGCCAACACCATACGCCTTGCCCACTACCAACACGACGACTACTTCTACGACCTATGCGACAAGGCAGGTATGGTCGTGTGGGCGGAAATACCCTACATCTCCCGCCACATGCCCGACGCCAACGACAACACCGAGCAGCAAATCGTGGAGCTTGTAACGCAACAGCGCAACCACCCGTCCATCGTGGTGTGGGGCGTCAGCAACGAAATAACTATGTTTGGCAAGTACCGTCGCGACATGTTATGCCAACACTACAAGCTTAACGACCTGTGCCACGCCCTCGACGATACGCGACTGACAACCCTTGCGTGTTTCAGCATGTGTGCTCCGTGGGACAAAGTTGCGCACATAACCGACGTTGTCAGCTGGAACCTTTACATGGGGTGGTACTTCCCCGGATTTTGGCTAAACGACGCCTGGTTCTGGTTGTTCCGCAAGCTTTACCCCAATCGTCCCGTGGGGCTGTCGGAATACGGAGCCGAAGGTATGCCCAACCTGCACAGCGTACGTCCTCGTCGCGGCGACAACACCGAGGAATACCAATGCATCTACCACGAGTACATGCTACGTTTCTTTGCGCGTGCACCCTACTTGTGGGCAACGCATGTGTGGAACATGTTCGACTTTGCCGCCGACGCACGCAACCAGGGCGGTGAACCGGGCATGAACCACAAGGGACTCGTCACCTACGACCGCAAAACGAAGAAAGACGTATTTTATCTCTACCAAGCTTACTGGACGACAACGCCGTTTGTACACCTTTGCGGCAAACGTTTTGTCAATCGCACGGGCAACAAGTTGAAACTGAAAGTCTACACCAACCTTCCTGAAGTTGCGTTGTACGTCAACGGCGCACAAGTTGCCGTCAAGCAATGCGACAAGGTGTGCGAGTTTGTAGTGCCGTTCTCAACCACTGCCAACGTAGAAGTACGGGCGGGCGATTGCACCGACAGCGGCAATTTCGTACGCGTGTCAAAACCCGACAAATCCTACCGCATAACCAAAACCGACACCAAAAACTGGCAAAAGTAGCTATTTCAGACAGCAATGCGGCGGCAAATTTGCCATGCCGACTTACTTTACAACTCAATCTACAACAAAAAAAGCGTCTGCAAATTGCAAACGCTTTTTTGTTTTGTGTTGAGTTCTTCGCCGATTCCGCGAGATTATCTCTTGCTGAATTGCGGAGCTTTACGAGCTTTCTTCAAGCCGTACTTCTTTCTTTCCTTCATACGAGGATCGCGTGTAAGGAAACCGCTCTTTTTAAGTACTGCCTTGTCCTCGCCTGCAATTACAAGCGCACGGCTGATACCGTGACGGATAGCACCGGCTTGTCCCGTGTAGCCGCCACCGACAACGTTTACAAACACGTCGTACTTAGCTGCCGTTTCGGTGGCATTCAAGGGTTGACGAACGATGTACTTCAATGTGTCCAAACCAAAGTATTGGTCAATGTCGCGATCGTTGATGGTGATATTACCTGTTCCGGGCAACAGTCTTACGCGTGCGATAGACTTCTTTCTGCGGCCCGTGCCCCAAAATTGTACCTTTTTCACTGCTTTAGCCATTGTTCAATCCTCCCTTATTGCAACTCAAGCACTTCGGGCTTTTGAGCCTCGTGCTTGTGTTCTGCGCCTTTGTAAACGCGAAGCTTGGTCAGCATCTTTCTGCCAAGACTGTTATGGGGAAGCATACCCTTGACGGCCTTCATCATAGCAAAATCACTGCGTTCCTTCATCAACTTGGAGTACAGCATTGTCTTGAGATGACCGGGTCTGGGCGAACGACGAACATAAGTCTTTTGGTTAAGTTTGTCGCCTGTAAGTACAACCTTGTCGCAGTTGATAACGATGACAAAGTCACCTGTATCCACGTGCGGGGTAAATGTGGGCTTATTCTTTCCGCGAAGCACTGCGGCAACCTGGCTGGCAACACGTCCCAGCGGCTTGCCTGCGGCGTCAACGACGTACCATTTTCTTTCTACGGCTTCTTTTTTAGCCATGTAGGTCTTGATCATTGTGTGGTTTCTCCTGATTTAAGATGGTTTGCTGTTCACGGTTGAACAATTACCGCCAGTGGAATGCGGTTTAGACAAGGCAGAGCTTAAAATACCAAGCCGAATTATTCACAGCCTTACTATTATACAAATAGTAGCCTTTTCTGTCAACTTTTTTTACGCAAGTTTTACAAATTGTTTGCAAAATTTCGGCAAAACTTTTGTAACCGCGAATCAATGTATACCTACCGCCACTTTGTCAGATTACACTTTTTCCCGGGGAATTTTTGTCAAACTCAACAATTTTTCTCTAGAAATTTTTGTTGCAAGCACACTTTTTCCTACGTAATAGGACAGGTTTGTAACAAAGTCGGGGTCGAATGAAGGTTGCGGTTGTCCCAAAAGGTATCTCGAAACAGCATTGTTTTGCGTATGGTCACTATGTGCGCCGACCGCGTTAGGCTTGCTTGTGTCGTGCAAAACAAAAGAAACTTGCCCCACCGTGCAGGACAAAAAGAATCGCCCACCGCAATTTGCAGTGGGCGAAAAGGGTTGCATTGTAAGTTTACGCTATGTTATTTTGTTGCATACGTAAAGTTTAGCGTTTTGCTTTCCCAAGAATACTCAACTGTAGACGTATACTTGGAAGTAATGTCTGTCCAAGAGTTCGTACAATCTGTTTCTATTGGAGCATATATTTTATCTGTTCCGCAACAGAACACGCTTGAACTATTACCATTTTCTATTGTCAAAATGGCAAAGGCAGCACCTGCGTCATAGCTGCCGACACTCTGTTCCCCACAGGCTTTCTGCAAATCTTTGCAGTCTTTTACATAGATATTCATAGGTGCTTCTGCATTTGCAGGTTCACCCCAACATCCCAATATTGCATGAGCATAATGTGCCCCCGTAGAGTTAGCCTCTATTTCACCGCTATTTACACATGCTACAAATGTAAACTTCGCGTTGTCTTGAGGTTCATAAATATAACCCAATATTCCTGCGGCAATTGTTGATTCTTTTTCAGGAGCTTTACTTTCGTGAGATACAATTTTGCCAGCATTTACACAATTATCAAATATAGCAGTCATACTGTTAGAAACTATGCCTTGCATATCGGCAACTATACCCGCCGCAACCATTGCATGAGCCTTGCCGTCGGGCCCGACCTTTGCGGTAACGTCGGCATTGTTGGAGCAGTCTTTTATGTATGTATCTGCCATAGATTTGCCTACAAGTCCGCCTGCGTATTGTTCGGAATTTACACTACCGGAAAGTACTTTAACGTTTTCCAACGTCAACTCGCCCGAATGGCAGTAACCGACAGCCGTACCTACTTTGCCTTTTGCCACTACGGAAGAGTTTTCGAAAGACAAATCTTTGATAGTGACGGTAGCCGCATTTTGAATAAGTCCGCCGACTTCCGAAGAAGAATTGAAGGTAAAGTTTTTGATCGTGTGGTTGTTACCGTTTATTGTTCCCGTAAAGTCGGTTGCGCTGCCGATACCGTCTTCCCACACCTTGCCGGACATATCCACATCGGCTATGATGTTGAACACGCTCGTTGCTTTAACAACACTGTTGTTTACATCGTCGTTGTTGTTCCAGGCATTCTTCAACTCGTCCAAAGAAATGTACTTGTCTGTTTCATCTAGTTGTACAACTCTTCCTGCGCCGATGTTGAGCGCTTCCTTGCCCATCTTTTCGATTTCGCCTGCTTCTGCCTTTTTAATAGTTACATCACCTGCGTTTGTGATTTCCGTTGCGGCATAAGCATTTTCTACAACGCCGCCGTTTGTAGCGACTTCTACCGTTGCGTTGTTTTCGGGAGCGGCATACAGCAATTTGACGGAAGCGTTTTTGTTGACGACAACCTTGCCTTGTTTAAGTTGCATGTAGGAAGACGTGCCGAACTCGTAGTAGCAGTGCATTGCAACGTTGGCAACCACTTGACCTACCGTGCCGTAGTGCTTGATTGTGTCGCCGTCGTTACCTGCAATGTAGCCGTTGACCGTCAACATTGTGTCGGCGGAGTTTGTACGAATGACAATTTCCTTTGCCTTGCTTGCGCCTTGGTAAGTAATTGTTTGCACCGATGTATTGTCGCCTGCATCGAAACCGAAACCGCTAAGCGTAACAGTAGAGACGTTACCGCTTGCCAGATAAACAGAGTAGTCGGATGTGGCAGGAACTTCGTCCTTGGTTATCTTCCAATACACATATTGTTCGTCGGCGCCCACGTCCTTGGTTTTGCTGTCGGGGATGTAGTTGATTGTGCCGTCCTTGAGATACACAAAGCAGTCGTTGCGGCTGTCCCACAAAATCTCGTTGTCGACAACCTTGCTACCGATCTTTTCCACTACAAAGCCTTGTTTAGCAGTTGCGGCAAGTGCGTCGTGCATGGTGTTGTGTTGGTTGTCCACGTCCAGCGCCAGCGACTTGTTGAGACTCTCCACCAACGCTTTGTCGGCGGCTTCCTGCGCCTGCTTGATCAGTCCGCCGAACGTAGGTATCAGCACGGCGGCAAGGGTTGCAATGACTGCAATTACTATAATCAGCTCTACTATCGTAAAGCCGCGTTTATTTGTATATTTTTTCATAAGAATCTCCTTGTTTGTAAAATTTGGTCGTCAAAAACTCGGTACGTATGCAAAATTTGCGTACCGCAAGACATCTCTGCCACATATCGGCAAAGACGATTTGTTTGACAATATTTGGTTATACAAACAAGAAAATCAACGCAAAAGCGCGCCAAAACGATAATACAATTTGTAGTTGAAACGAGCTTCGTCGACGCCATAGGCATTGCGTACGTAGGTGTCCTGCAAATGCAGCTTGCGAGCGCGCGTTGTCTTGACCATGCGCGTGACAATCTCCGTGGTGAGACATGCGGCAATGGCTATCAGTTGCAGAATAAGAACGCTTTCCACCACGGCACTCGGCAAAAGAAAATCTGCCGTAGCGTAGACAAACAACTCTTCCAGAGAGCGCAACAGACGGTTACCCAACAAATTGCGCAAGCCTTCGCGCACGAAGGGTATACCGGAACAAATAAACACCACAAACAACGAGCAGAAAAGCAAAATGACATGCGCAACCGCGCCCTTGTGCATTTTTTTGCGGTCAAGGACGATGGCTATTACGACGTTTATTGCGATGTACACCAGCAAAAAAGCCATTTTGTTTTTCCTCGTAGACGTGGTATAAACAACACCGTGCCGCGGTCAGACATGCCTGCGTTGAGTGCGCCGACAGATTGACCCGAACACCGTATCGATGTCTAGAGAAACGAGCTTTAAAGGGCAAGCCCCCCCCCCCTATTACATAAATTATACAACCTTTAAACAAAAGTGTCAACTACGAAACACAATATTTTTACAACATTTGCCGATTTTTGCAGATTTTGGGAAACAACGCGCCCTTTTGCCCTGTAAAACGAGGTCAACGTGACAGCAATCGCCCACGACAAACAAAAAAAATCGCCCACTTTACATCCAAAGCAGGCGATTTGTAAAGATAGCAAGCAAAAAGCCACAGTCGTACCCGACAGTGGCTTGCGTGGCGTTCCCGCCGGGAGTCGAACCCGAATCTAGCCCTTAGGAGGGGCTTGTTCTATCCATTGAACTACGGAAACACGGCATTATGCCGCCAATGACGTTCTGCAATGCGCTCCCGACAACGATAATTGAATCGTTGTCCGAGGCTTGTTTTGCATAGTGCGCATTGCCGTTCGTCAAACATAACAGATTATAACGCTAAAAACGCTTTTTGTCAATGCTATCGGACACATTTGTCCGCCGATACAAGGCGCATTACAAACGCACCTTGCAGTATTCCGTCGGCGTTACGCCGTACAGACGTTTAAACTGCCTGTTGAAGTAGCTTATGTTGTCATAGCCGACTTTGCGTGCAGTTTCGGCAACGGGGCGAGACATATGCAGCAACTTTTCCGCATGGTAAAGCCGCAAACAGTTGGTGTAGTCAACCACCGTCATGCCTACATACTGCTTAAACAACTTCATAAGATAAAACTGACTGTAACCGCAAGCCTGCGCCAAATCGTCTACGGTAAACTTGTCCGTGTGGTGCGCACCTATGTAGTCCAATGCCTGTCGCGCGGCGTGCAGTCGCTTTTGTTCGGCAATATCGTTCGACGACGGGCAAGAGTGTCGGCGCAACAAAACAAGCACTTCGGTCATTGTTTCGGCAACATTGTGATCCACCGCACGCGCGTTGCATACGGCAGATACGGCGGAAGACAGTCGTCCGTCAATATCGCTGTCGGGATGTATTACGCAGGGTACGCCGCTACCGTTGAAAAACTCGGCAAACCTGTCCACGCCTACAAAATAACCGTTGCCGCCTGCCAGACGGAAGTTAAACACAAACGAGTCAAATGCTACGCTTTGCCCGTTTAAACACTCGATAGCGTGCGTGCTAAACGGTGTAAATACGCACACATCGCCTGTATGCACGGTATATTGCTCGCCGTCTCTGCGTACAATTGCCGCGCCGTCGGTTACAAGCAGTACTTCCAATTCCTCATGTCTATGCACGGGATAAAACGGATACAGATCCTTTTCGCAGGCTTTGTAGCACGCCAAAAAGACCCGTCCGTCGACAGTGCACAAAATGGACACGGATTGCGTAGCCTTGCAGTGTGTCTCCGCAAGGCGTGTGATACCTTTGTTCATTACTTACCCCTGCAAACCCCTTGATTGTCTGTCCATATCTTCAATGACAATGTCGTAGATTTCGCCAAGGCTTGCGCAGTACTCAAGCACCTTCCACGGTTCGTTGGTGTGGTAGTGAAGCTTGATCAGTTCGTCGTCGCCCACAACAAGCAGGCAGTCGCCGACAAGATTATTGTTTATGTAGTCGATGATTTTTGTGTCGCTAAGTCCTGTACCTTCCAGCAACAATTGCGTATCGTACTTAAATTCCAACATGGTGTTACCTCCAAAAATTCTTATTATTTTTTATTATTTACAAGTTTTACGGTGCAAAAATGCTACCGTTTCTACCTGATCGGTGTAAGGAAACATATCATAAGGCGTTACCGACGTGATGTCGTAGGCATGTTCAAGCATAGACAAATCCCTTGCCAGCGTTGCCGAATCGCATGAGATATAGGCAATGTTGTCCGCTCCCGAACCGCAAATGGTATTACAGATATTTTCGCCAAGCCCCTTGCGCGGCGGATCGACAAGCACGGTCAACTGTTTTTCCTTGTTTTTTGCCACAATCTCGGGTAAAACGACATTGACGTCGCCGAGCAGATTTTTAAGTCTCGGACTGTGGTTAAGTTGCGCCATTTCGTCGGCATCACGCACGGCGGAGGGAACAATTTCCACGCCGTAGGTATTGTAGTCCGGTGAACACATGACGTTGGTCAGCAAGCCCACTCCGGAAAAACAATCCACCAGCACTTCCGTCCCGGTCAAATCCAACTGTTGCTTTACGCGAGTATAAATCAGGTTTTTGACATCGTCGTTTACCTGAAAGAAACTGTCGGGGCGCAAGTGAAACTCCGTGCCGAGCTGATTGCCGCAAATACACTCAATCCCTGCCACATGCCGCGTAACCTTGCCCAGAATGACGTTGTTTTTGTTGTCGTTTTCGTTGACAAACAATCCCACCTTGTCAAAGTTTTTTGCCAACGTATCGTAAAATTCATGCAAATCTCGCTTGCAAGCTCCGTTAAACACCACCGTTACAAGCAGTTGTTTGTCTACATATCTCGCCACAAGAAAACGCACTTCGCCGCCATGGGTTGTCTCGTTGTATGGCACAAACCCTTCGGCGTTGGCGTACTCGCGAAACAACTTCACCAGCGTTTTGCTCCACATGCCGCCAAGCAGGCAATTGTCCAGATTGACAATGTCGTGCGTACCCTTGCGATACATACCTATCTTTACATTACCCTTTACGCCGCCCACGGGTAAACTCAGCTTGTTGCGATAGGCAAGTTTGTGTGGCGACGACACGCAAGGCGCGACATCTATGTCTAGTTTGCCGATTTTTTTTAAGTTTTGCGCCACTTTTTGCCGTTTAAACACAAGTTGCTCGGCATACTTCATGTGCATAAGCGCACAGCCACCGCACGTGCCGAAATGCGGACACACAGGATCGACGCGCCGTTCCGACGATTCGACAATCTGCACAATCTCGCCGTATGCGACACTGCCCTTGACGTGGTTTATCCTGACCTTTGCCGTTTCGCCCACCACCATGTAGGGGACAAATACCGTAATTCCGTCCACCACGCCGACCGTTTCGGCAGTAGCATACGCCTGCGCCGTGTAGCGCACAATATCGTTTTTCTTCATCATTCCTCACTGTCGGACAAGTCTAACTTCAAATAGTCCGCAACCGCCGAAAAGGCTTCTCCCAGTCCGCAATGCAACACGATGTTTGCCACGCTGTCGTAATCGGTCGCACTCTTGTTGACCAGCGCAAGCACGTCGCCGCCAAAGTACCTTACGTAGCCTGCCGCAGGATATACCGTCAGCGAGGTACCGCCGACAATCAACATATCCGCCGCGGCAATTTGCTCTATTGCGCCAAGTACAGTTTCTTCGGGCAACGCTTCGCCATACAACACAACGTCGGGTTTAATCACCCCGCCGCAACTGCATTCCGGCACGCCCGTACTGCCCGTAATAACATCCAATCCGTACCGCTTACCGCACTTCAAGCAATGATTGCGGTACACACTACCGTGCAAGTTGTACACTTGCTTGCTACCTGCCGCCTCGTGCAAACCGTCAATGTTTTGAGTAACCACGGCGGCAAGTTTGCCCATACTTTCCAATGCCGCCAACACCTTGTGAGTGACATTGGGTTTTGCCGACGGGTAAATCATTTTGTCACGATAAAAGTCGTAAAACAAATCGGTATGTTCGTAAAAGAACCTGTCGGACAGTATTGTTTCGGGCGACACCTTGTAATTGCCGTTGTACAAGCCGTACGCACTGCGAAAGTCGGGTATGCCGCTTTCCGTGGACACCCCTGCGCCGCCAAAGAACACTATTCTGTTGTGCCGAGCAACCTCTTCGGCAAACTCGTCCAAAAGCCGTTTATTTGTCATGTTTAGCCAACTCCACCGTAAAGGTACTGCCCTTGCCGAGTGCGCTTGTTACGTCTATCGTACCACCCTGCATATCGACAATCTTTTTTACAATCGACAAGCCCAATCCGTTGCCAGGCGTTGTACGCGACTTGTCTCCCTGATAAAACTTGTTAAAAATGTTGGCGCGAGTATCGTCGCCCATACCTATGCCGTTGTCCGACACACTGACCGTCACTTTGTCGCCGAGATCCGTCGCTTTGACGGCAATTGAGCCACCGTCCCGAGTAAACTTGACGGCATTACTTAACAGATTCATCCAAATCTGACTGTTTAGTTTTTGACAGCCGCAGATCGACCCAACCTGCAAGTCAAGGTCAAGACCGATGTTGCGTTGCTTGCATATGTTGTCAAACATCAGCACACATTGGCGCAACTGTTCGTCCAAACGATAAGTTTGATACTCCACCGCTTGCGAATCAAGCCGTGACAACATGAGCACGCTTTCCGACAGTTCGACCAGCCGTTCGCTTTCGTCGATAATAACGTCAAGGTAGTCGTTACGTTCCGACTCGGACAAATTGGGGTTCTTAAGCAACTTGGCAAAGCCCGAAATGGACACAATCGGCGTTTTAAACTCGTGCGAAAAGCTCGACACAAAATCGTCGCGCAAGGTTTCCACACTTTCAAGGCGTTCGACGGTACGGTTGAAGTGTTCCGCCACGTGGAAATCGGACAAAATCTTGCTTGTGTCGGTGATACGTACGGAAAAGTCACATTCGCCCACGCGTTGCAAAGCTTCAAGATATGGTTGCGTTGCATTTAACATAATTTTTGAACATACAAACGCCAACGACACGCCGACTACAAGACTGATCGCCAGCACGATTGCCGTATAAGCAAGCACACTGCCGTAGTCGTCAAGCCGCCACTCAGCCACGATAACCGCGCCCACACCCGTTGCCACTACAAAGGAAACGGCAAACAGCACAAACGACCACAAAACAAACGACTTGGTCAGTTTGCCCGACAGCTTGCGCACCGCCTTGCGGTTTTCCTTCTTCTTGTCGACAACCTGTTTGTCACTCGTCATGGCGCACCGCCTTGTATCCCAATCCCCTTACCGTAACAATCTCGAAGTCGGGCGTGTTTTGAAACCGCGTGCGCAGTCTGTTGATATGCACATTGACGGTGTGCTCGTCGCTTTCGGCGTCCATACCCCAAATTTCGTCCATCAATTGAAGACGCGTAAACACGACGTCCGGGTAACTGAGCAACTTAAACAACAGCAAAAACTCCTTTTGCGGCAGTGTTTCTTCGCCGTCGGGAGACGTTACTTTGTAGTTGTTGTAATCGAGAGTTACGTTGCCGACGGTCAGTTTGTGTTCCGACACGATTTTGGAGCGGCGCAACAATGCCTTGATACGTAGCAACAATTCCTCGAAATCAAACGGTTTGGTAAGATAGTCATCTATGCCAACGATAAACCCCTGTTTGATGTCGGCAACGTTGCCGCGCGCCGACAACATCAACATAGGCAACTTACTGCCGCTTTCTCGCAGTGTCTCGACAAGTTCATAGCCGTCCATTACAGGCATCATGACGTCAATTACAAGCAAATCGGCGTGGTTGTGTTCCAACGCTTCCAAAGCCTGCTCGCCGTCGTTGGCGGTGATGACGTTGTATCCGCCGTTTTTAAGTATGGTAGTAAGTAGTTTACGTGTATTTTTGTCGTCCTCTACAACAAGAATATTAAACATTTTTTCTTCCTTTGAGTTGTAATAAGCCTGTATATAATAACACAAAACTGTTATTTAGTAAAGGCAAACCGAGGTTTTTATTGCAAAAATGACCATTCGACTGCAATCCGTTCACTTTTTAGCCCTGCTTTACACTGTAAAAGTTTACGGCAAGTTTATTTTGACACGATACAATACAATTACAAATGTATCGGCTGTGCCTTTGTTTGTTACGTAACTTGACATCTAAACCAACAAACAAGCGCCCGAATTACTGTCGAAAGGAGCTACCAATGACAAAACCCTACGTATTAGTAACCGACAGTTGCAGCGACCTGCGCAAGGAACTACGCGAACAATACGACATCGACTACATACCCATGCGCACCATTTGCGACGGCGACGACACGCCTGCAAGTCTGGATTGGGAATACATCCCTTACAAGACCTTCTACGATAACATGCGCAAAGGCACACGCTACCTTACAAGCCAGATAAACGAAGAAACCTACACCGAACGCTTTACGGAATACCTCGAAAAGGGCTACGACATATTGTCAGTGTCCTGCTCGTCGGCGTTGTCGGCATCGGTAAAGGGCAGTATGCGCGTACGCGACAAACTGCTCACCAAGTACCCCGACGCAAAAATTTACTGCGTGGATAGCCTTAACAGTTGCTTCGGATTGGGTATGCTGTGCATTGTGGCAAGCAAAATGCGCGCCGAAGGCAAAACAATCGAGGAAGTGTACAATTGGTTGGAAACAAACAAGCTTAAAGCCAATCAGGTATGCACGGTAGACAGCCTGGGTTATCTGCGTCGTGCAGGCAGAGTGTCGGCAACAAGCGCGATATTCGGTGGTCTGATGGACATCAAACCCCTAATCATCAGTGACGCGGTAGGACAAAACAATGCAATTGAAAAGGTGCGCGGCAGACGACTTGCAATAAAACGCGTGGTAAGCATGTTTGCCGAAGACTACGAAAGCTTGCCTTACCAGATTGTATGCGTGGCGCATGCCGATTGTCCCGAGGAAGCCGCCGACCTTAAACGTCGCGTAGAAGAGGCCTTGCCCGACAAAGATATACCCGTTTTGTTGGAAAACATCGGACCCATTGTAGGCGCAAGCGCAGGACCCGGTACGCTGGCAGTTTACTTCTTCGGTAAAGAAGTGACCGTAGGCAAACAACAACCGAATGGCAACGCAAACTGACGTTGACGATGTCCGACCTGAATGACAGGAATTTTTCGTTTGTGCCGTTACCGGTAATAAAGAAACAAAAAGAATACGCTCCGAATTGGTTTCGGAGCGTACTTTTTTTTGTACGTATCTATTTTTTAGCGACAAATGCACTATTTCTATTTCGTCTGCCACAAATCTATCTGCCACAGTAAAAGCCTATGCAATTGGCATAAGGGTTGCCGAAGTAGTCAGTTGTACCGCCGATGTTTGTCGACTTGCCGTAAGCAGGCGAGGTAGGTAACAGTTTGAACAACTCGGCAATTTCACCGCCGCGCCGCTCCGTCTGATCACTGTACACGCCGACAAAAGCAGGATCTACATACAAGCCTTTTTTGTTGGCGACAACAAAGTCTGCCCAACCGTCGATACATTTGGACAGATCGTACACAAGATTGTTGCTTATCGTAGCAGTAGCATAGGTGGCAATGTCAAAACCTGCGTCTGGCGAGTAGTTGCAGATAATGTTGTCGACAAACTCGAAGTTGCGCTTGGCGTTGCTTTTGATGATAATCGGCGAAGTCTCCGCAGACAACACAAAGGTATTGTTGTGTATTCTGATGTTTTTTGCCGCATAGTTGACGTACACTACACCCTTTTGTCCGTAGTCATGCACCGACAAGTTGTAGCGCACGGTAGCAACGTCCTCAATGCCGTTGTCGGGGTCGTAGGTCGTACAGTTGATAAACAGTCCGAAAGCGTTGTCGTGGCTGTAATTGTACTGCCACACAGTGTCGCGACTTTGCAAATCTGCGTCCAGCATACAGCCGTCCTGCAATTTGCCGTCATCCTGAAGGGTGGCTCGGTTGTATGCGCCTTCGTTGTGTTCCACCACAGTACCCCATACAAAGGACGTGCAAACGGTATTGCCCGCATAGCACTTGATTGCCGTTTCGTACATGGTGTTACCGCTTATTTTACCGCCAAGCAGATGGCGTGCGAAAATAGCGTTTTTGCCGACGTAGCAAATTTCGTTGTCGGCAATAGTTACGTTTGTGTAGGCGTACCGTTCAAACTCAGCCGAATAGGGCGAAATTTTCTCGCTTGCCTTCAACGTAGGAGTATACCAGGTTGCAATGCCGACGTTTTCGACATTTTCTATCTTGTTAGCACGTATCGTCAGTCTGTCGAAACACCCCTTGCCGTCACTCGTCCAGACATGTACACCGCCTGTAACCTTGGAAGCAAGGCTAAGTCCCTTGTTTTCTGCGTTGACGATGCCGTGTATGTCATGCACGTAAAGATTTTGCAATGTCAGTCCGCTGTATGTCACAATGTCGTCGTTGCCACTCGGATTGGTTGCGTTGACAAGCACGCCGCGACGATCGCCTTCGACAATCGTATCGTCGTAAATCTCCATGTTTTCGACGGTAAGATATTGACAGTTTTCGATGTACACCACCGCCGATCCGACCAAGCCGCCACCGTTAAACTTTGGTTTGCCAAGCGTGGCTACATCGCCGTAGGACGTAAACACAATCGGTTTGTCGGCAGTGCCTGTAATGTTGACAAGGCGTAAACTGCCGCTGAATTTACTGCCTGCTCTGAATGCGACAATGTCCCCTGCTACAAGGCGCAGCCCTGCAACACTATCAAGTGCATTGTAAGGGTGCTCAGCACTGCCGTCACCGTTGTCGGGTGCAGCGGAGTCGAAGTAATACGCAGGCGTTGTGTCTGGCTCGGGCGGACTGTCGTTGTCAACAACGCAACCGCATGCCACGCACAGCACCAACATGCAAATTGTAAATATAGCGACGATTTTTTTGTTCATATTAACACTTATAAGGGTTTAACTCCGAGTATTTTATTTATTATACCATTACTTTTAGTATTTGCGCAATTGCAAAATCAATGCCCATGGATTGCAAATTCTACATAAAATACCGACATGAAAAAATCGCATTCGTTTTTTATATACGTATACGTTTTTTGACGACAAACGGCACTCCGAACAAACCGAAGTGCCGTTTAAAATTTATCTTTCAGCTCAACTCGAACATACCCGTGTACAACTGGTAGTATTTGCCGTGCTGCCTGATAAGGTCGTCGTGATTACCGCGCTCGATAATACGACCGTGCTCCAACACCATGATGGCGTCGCTGTTGCGTACCGTGCTCAATCTGTGTGCGATTACGAAGGTTGTGCGCCCTTGCATAAGCGCGTCCATGCCCTTTTCGATAAGCCACTCTGTACGCGTGTCGATACTGCTTGTCGCTTCGTCCAATATCAGTACCGGCGGATCGGCAACGGCGGCGCGTGCAATAGCAAGCAATTGACGTTGTCCTTGCGACAGGTTTTCGCCGTCGCGCGTCAGTATCGTTTGGTAACCTTGCGGCAAGTGCTTGATAAATTGGTGCGCGTTTGCCGACTTCGCCGCGGCAATGCATTCTTCGTCGGTTGCATCAAGTCGTCCGTAGCGAATGTTGTCCATTACCGTACCCGTAAACAGGTGGGTATCCTGCAACACCATTCCTAGAGAACGGCGCAAGTCCGCCTTCTTTATCTTGTTGATGTTGATTCCGTCGTAGCGAATTTTGCCGTCGGGAACATCGTAAAAACGATTGATAAGATTGGTGATGGTAGTTTTGCCTGCACCTGTACTGCCCACAAAAGCGATCTTCTGTCCCGGTTCGGCGTACAAACTGACGTCGTACAACACCGTTTTCTTGTCATCGTAGCCAAAAGTTACGTCTTCGAATCGCACATCGCCGCATAGCTCGGTGTAGGTGACGGACCCGTTGTGATGCGGATGTTTCCACGCCCAGTGTCCTGTACGGGCTTCGCTTTCGGTGATGGTGCCGTCCTCAGCTATGTTTGCATTGACAAGTTTTACGTATCCGTCGTCCACTTCGGATGGAGTGTCAAGCAACGCAAACACACGCTCTCCGCCGGCAACGGCCATAAACAGCAGGTTGATTTGCTGAGAAATCTGCTGTATAGGCATTGTTATCTTGCGGATGTACAACAGAAATGCCGAGATGATACCGACAAACTGCAACGGCTGTTCGGCACTAAGTGCTAACAGTGCGCCTGCCACGGCAATGCCTGCGTAGAAAAAGTGCGACAAGTTGTTGATTATCGGCCCCAGGATGTTGGCGTAAGCATTGGCGCGGGAAGATACGTGTTGCCAGTACTCGTTTATTTCGTCAAAGCCTTCGATTGTTTTTGCTTCGTGGTTGAATGCCTTGACTACTTTTTGGCCTTCTACCATTTCTTCGATGTAACCGTTAAGTTTGCCGACCGCCGCTTGTTGCGCCACAAAGTTGTTTTTGCTTCGTCCGCCGACAACCTTGACAACCAATGCCATAAGCACAAGCATTGCAATCATTACCAACGTAAGTTGCCAGCTGATGGCAAACATTACGGCAAACACACCGACAATGGTCAGTACGCTGCTTATCATCTGCGGTACGCAACGCGCCAAAAACTCGTTGAGCATGTCGATATCGTTGGTGTAGCAACTCATCAACTCGCCGTGCGTATGCGTGTCAAACACTTTTATCGGCAGGGTTTGCATATGCTCAAACAGTTCGTCGCGCATACGTTTCATTGTTTCGGTAGAGATACGTACAAGCAATTTGTTGTAGCCGTACACGCAAAGGGTGTTTATGAGGTAAACTACCGCAATTGCTCCCACCATTATTGCAAGATAGGTAAGCTTGTTGTTGATGTTGACAAGGGTATCGGGCGACGTGGGACGGGCAAATTTGTCGACAAACTCTATCCCCGTAAGCTTGGTATCCAACGAACTGTCGGTTACCGCAAGACCTGTCAACAGCGGTGAAAGAATATAGGTACCTGCCACGTTGCAAGCTACGGCTACGGCAATCAATATCACTACCAGTATCATACGCCACTTAAACGGTTTGAGGTAACTGAGTATGCGCAAGGTTGTACCCTTTACGTTTCTCGGGCGGGGTGCGCCCATGGACGGTCTTGGCATCAGTTGTCACCTCCTTGTCGTGTTGTCGCATCGACGTCCGCCGTGCCTTTTTGTTGTGACATATACACTTCGCGATAGATTTCGCAACTGTCAAGCAACTGTTCGTGAGTGCCTACGGCGTTAATTTTGCCGTCGTTCAGCACGACAATTTTGTCACAATCGCAAACCGACGAAATACGTTGTGCGATGATGATTGTAGTCATGTCCTTGTCTAACTTCTTCAATCCCGCACGGATCTTGGCGTCGGTTGCGGTGTCTACCGCACTGGTACTGTCGTCGAGAATCATTATTTTGGGTTTTTTGAGCAAGGCACGCGCAATGCAAAGACGTTGTTTTTGTCCGCCGCTGACATTTACGCCGCCTTGTCCGAGGTCGGTTTGGTAGCCGTCGGGGAAGGAGTCGATAAATTCGTCGGCGCAAGCCGCTTTGCACGCCTCGACAATTTGTTCGTCGGTTGCGTGTTCGTTGCCCCACAACAGGTTGTCGCGTATAGTACCGCTAAACAGTACGTTCTTTTGCAACACCATGCTGACGCCTTCGCGCAGGTTGTACAGACTGTACTCCTTTACGTCATGCCCGCCGACCTTGACCGAACCGCTCATCACATCGTAAAAACGAGGTATCAGCTGCACAAGGCTGCTTTTGCCGTCGCCCGTGCCGCCGATGATACCGACCGTTTCGCCCGAACGAATGTCGAGATTGATGTCGGAAAGAGTAAGATTGTCGGGGTCGGCGGAGTAGCTGAAATCGACGTGGTCAAACACAATGTTGCCGTTGTCCACGGTGATGTCGCTGTTTGCGCCGACAATGTCGGGATTGGTTTCCAACACTTCGTAGATGCGATCCAGAGAGGCTCGGGACAACACCAGTTGAACCGCAATAAAGCAAATCATCATTACCGACGAAAGTATTTGCGAACAGTAACTCATCATTGCGGTAAGAGTGCCGACCTGCATCTTGCCGCGTGCAATGTCCGAACCGCCGACAATAAGCAAAGCGCAAATAGTGCCGTACACCACTACGTTGACGATGGGATTCATCAATACCATAAATTTTTCCGCGCGGTATTGCGCCCGACGCACCTCTTCGGTGGAGTTTCGGTACTTCTCTTCCTCGTAGTCCTCACGTACGTACGCTTTGACGACGCGTATGGCGACAAGGTCTTCTTGCACAAGTCCGTTCATTTCGTCGTACTTTTTGAGCATTTTTTTGAACAGCGGATGTACTTTGACGGAGATAAACGCCATGCCTACGCCCAGCAGCGGTATTGCAATGAGGAATATCCACGCCAGGTCAGGCTCGGTAACAAATGCCATTATTGCCGAAAAGATAAGCATTGCCGGAGCGCGAATGACGGTACGAATGATCATCATAAACGCTTGTTGAGCGTTGTTGACGTCGGTAGTACTGCGCGTGACAAGACTTGCGGTACTAAACTTGTCCACGTTGCCGAAACTGAAACTTTGTATCTTTTCAAACAGCGATTTGCGTACGTTTTTGGAGAATCCCGCGCCGGCATCGGCACAAAACTTGCCCGCAAGACTGCCGAAAGTGAGGGACAACACGGCGCACACGACCATCAAAATACCATAACTGAGTACGATATTGCGCATGATGTCGCCCGTGACCGCAACGCCTTCCGCACCTGCCGCCAACGTTTGCAGTGTGCCTGAGGAGAAGTTCCAGAATACGATACTGCCTTCGGTCATCATTGTCTGCGAAGCGTACAACTGCATAGAGTTGAGAATGTTGGACATAAACAACGGCAGTACCACTTCCAACGCCGTTTCGCACAGCACCAACAACACTGTCAATATCGACGGCAATTCGTAACCTTTTGCTTGACTGAGTAATTTTTTTATCATAAAATACCTTTACCTTAGATAACAATGTTTTGCTTAAAGACAAAACAATTTTATTTACGTCCGCCGACGGCGATCTGCATGTTGTGTTTCACTTCAACCAAGATTGGCGGCAATCACGGCCAAGATTTCAGACAACTGCGCCAGCTGTTCGTCGGTAAGTCCTCGAATCATGTTTTGCTCCATATCGGCCATGTACTTGCACAAATCCGACGACAATACCCGCCCCTTTTCGGTAATAGACACGGTCTTGTTGCGTTTGTCAGACGAGCTGACCGAAGTCTGCAAAAAGCCGCTTTGCTCCATGCGAGAAACAATCCCTACCACGGTAGGATGCGACACCTGCAAGTAGTCCCCTATCGCCTTTTGCGTACAACTGCCGCCGTTGAGGTTGAGAAAACGCAACACACGCACTTGCGATAAGGTTATACCGTGATTCTTCAAATTGTTGTCGGCATTTTGCTTTATCCTGTCTGATATAAATTTGATTTTGCCGCTTATGGTACGATTGTTCATGATTTTCCCCAATGCTTGCCAACTTTGTAAAAATACGCATTGTTGCATAACAAACTACTTGCGGACGACAAAAAAAAATGTAGCATGCTACACAAAAAGCGTAGTATGCTACGTATTATACTCAAAACATTTAATAGTGTCAACCTTTTTACAGTGACTTTTTCAAGAAATCTTGCAAAAAAGAATGACTCGGAAGTCGTTTTATACAGCATTTGTCGACTCGGCGGCGCAAAAACCGTTCTGCGTGGGGTAGAAATATGTACCGCCTAGTCTTTCTTGTCGCGCTTGATACCGCAAAGGTCAAGTATGATGCTTATGACGGCAGACACTACTGCGGCAATCGGCCAGATAATCCATGTAAAGCCCCAATTGAAGGTAATAAACGACCAGACAAAATACGCCACCACCACCAGCATCCAGTACATGCTTTGAATTTTGACTCGGACAGACTTTTTTCCGCCGTCCTCGGTGCATTCGCCCGTGGCCATACGATAGGACTTGACAAACACATAGACATAGACAAATATAAATACGGCAATTGCGACTATCGCAAACAAAACGCCTACCATGGGACAAACAAGTGACTCCGCGTTGCCAAATACGGCTACAAGTAACGGTATTGGCGACAACACGCACAAACCGCATGCAATTGCAGTCAAAGTGACAAAAAAGCTCTTTCGACGGCTGATTTGGGTACGTAGCAGGGCTTTACTTGCTTCGTCGGGATTGTAGTCGGCAAAGGATGTTTTGCCAGACAACACAAACAACACTACGGCAAGAGCAACCATTACCAAAAACACGCACAAACCTACGCCGGCGGCAATGGTTTCGTCCAGACCGCGACTAGAACAAAGCCCTGCCAGGACAATCAGAACGACGGGACTTAGCACGCACAAAGCGGTGGCAATTGCGCAAATAATACTGTGTTTGTGCGCGACGGCGGCAACTTCGCTCAGCTCGGTTGCGGAAAGACGTCTGCCCGTGTCTTGCGGCTGCGAGGTGGTTTCGTCGACGGCAGCGGCTGCGACAGGGGCAGCGACGGTAGCCTCGGACGGAACGGCAACGGCGGCGGCGTCGGACAAAAGATAGTCGCACGACACGTCGAAGAGCTTTGCCATTTGCACAATTTTGTCGACCTCGGGCAAAGCAAGATCGCTTTCCCACTTGCCTACGGCTTGGCGGCTGACGTTAAGACGAAACGCCAGTTCTTCCTGCGACCAACCGCGTTGTTTGCGTTGTTCTACGATTTTTTGTGAAAGTTTCATTTTCATTTTTCTCCTTTGTTCCGAACGTTTTATTTCGCTGTTATTATACACCGCAACCGCCGTTTTCACCACCAATTTTACATTGCATTTACGCAACCAAAGGTTGCATACACCGAGTTTTTTGCAAATTTCAGGCAAAAAACATAAAAATCACTTCACAATGTTTACAAAACTAAGGTTTCGGCACACGTTACGTCGCACAAAAAAAAGAAAAACGCCTTACAATCGCAAGGCGTATAGCACGTAGATACAACGTGCAATAAAGAAGATACACAATGTGAAATTTGCACAATAGTAGATTGGTGCAGATAGTGGCAACAGTTGACGGTAACACGAAGGAGCCACCTGACGTGGACGCACTAGTGGAGAAGGGAAGGCTTGAAAGTGGTTGTTGTTAATCCATAGTCGCCCCACCGGCGAGGTGCGTAGCTGCCAGATGCGCCGTTACCCGATAAAGACCAATGAAACGGCGGAGATTGGTGTAGATAGGCACAACAGGGCGAAATGCGCAAGGGAAGTGTACACTGACGTACATGACCGAGCATAGACGGCAAACGTAGCCGCTAGATGCCCCGATATCCGCCGTTTCATTCGGTGGCTTTCATGGCCTCGACCATATCCACTCCATCGATTTTGTGGCGCATGACAAGATTGACAAGCAAGGTAAACAATATCGAAATCGCCAAAGATATGAAGTAACTCCACACATAGATGTCGCGCCCGAACATAACCTGGTCCACTTCTACCGTTTTGACGACAAACGCATGCAGAAACACGCCGAGAACCAATCCGACAAGAGATCCGACAAAGCTCAGAATGTTTATCTCGCGGAAAATGTAGTTCTGCACTTCCTTTTTGTGGAAACCAAGCACACGTATTGTAGCAAGTTCTTTGCGGCGTTCGCAAATGTTGACGTTGGTAAGATTGTACAACACCACCATAGACAACAAACCTGCGGCAAGTATCAGCACAAGTATTACGCCGTTGATACTACCTATGCTTTTGTCAAAGTTGTTGCGCAACGTTGCGGACGAGTTGACATACAGCACGCTGTCAAAAGCCATCAACTCCGTCATAAACGACTGTTCGTCCACGTCGGAACCGCTTGCGACAAGCAACGACGTGTAATCGGGTGCGGCATCGAACAACGTACGATAGACAGACTCCGACATGTAACAGTATGCCGAAACGTAATTTTCGGTTATGCCCACAACCTTGGCCTTGCCCCCTACGCCGTCGATTTGCAACGACACTTCGTCGCCGACAAGCACACCTAGCGTTTCCGCCAGTTTTTCGGTCAGTACAACGCCGTCGGTCGGAAAAGCGATTTTGTCGCCGCTCTTACGTGTACGCAAAGCGATAAAGTTGTCGAAGTCGACTTGACTTTCTTGTTGCGGCACGCAAACAATAACATTTTGCTTGCCCGAGCCAAAACGTATATCGGCGTTGACGTCGCACACGGGTAGATATTTGCTACCGCTGTCGGCAATAGTTTGCAACAGTTCGGCGTTATTTGCCCAACCGTCGTTTTTTGTCATGACGGTAAGGTCGTACTTGTAGATTTGACCGAATTGCTTGTCTACAATGTCGTTGACGCTGTCACGTACACCGAAACCCGTCAACAACAATGCAGTACATCCCGCTACGCCTACAATGGTCATTACAAGACGCTTTTTGTAGCGGAACAAGTTACGACAAGTGACTTTTTGCGTAAAAGACAGTCGTTTCCAAACAAAGGGGATGCGCTCCAACCAAATGCGCTTGCCTGCTTGCGGAGCCTTGGGGCGCATCAAATCGGCAGGTTTGGACACAAACGCATCCATGCACGCCCACAGTGTGGCCACGACAATGCTGCCGATTGTAACGGGAGCAACCCATGCGACGATTTCCCAACGGAAAGGCGTGAGGCACTTCGGCACGGTAAACATCATGCTGTACGCCGAAGCAATCGCCGCAGGAAACAACTTGAAACCGACAATCAATCCCAGCGCACATCCGAGAACGGAAGACAACATGCCGTACAGCAAAAACTCTCCCAGAATGTTGAAATTGGAAAATCCAAGTGCTTTAAGCGTGCCGATTTGTCCGCGACGCTCTTCCACAAGACGGGTCATTGTAGTAAGCGCAACAAGCAACGCCACGCAGAAGAAGAACACGGGAAACACTTTTGAAAGCGCGGCAACCTTGCCGACATTGCTTTTGTAAGCGTCGAAGTTGACAAGGTCGTTGCGGGTAAGCACCAGACAACGTGCAGAGTCGAGCGATGATATCAAACTTGTAGCGTAGTCGTAGGTGTCATTCAAGTCGGCCAACAATTCTACACCCGAAGTCTTGTCGGGAGTGGCGGCATAAGCAATGCACTTGTCGATAAGCGCCGACCAACTTGCGTTGCCCATACCGTCGATAAATTGTTTGTAAATGTTCCATTGGCTTACGGTTGCACTGTCAATTGCAGTACCTTCTTCGACAGACTTCGCTACGACGTCTATCGTATCGGACAGAAGTTGCTTCATCGTTTCGGCTTGCGTTGTCAGTTCATTTTTGCGCTCGTCAACGCATTTGGCGCCGACATTGGCAAATATCGACATGCGGCCGTCGACAAATTCGGCGTATTCGTCGGAAAAGGCATCAAGCGACTTTGCGCCCTTCAATGTGACATATACGTCGGTTAAGTAGTCGAAAGTGAACAAATTGTCACGTGTGTACACGTCGAGAGAAATTGTACCCGTACCCACCGTGGTAGGCTCGTGTGTGACACTTATGCAAGTGGGACTTTGCACCAGTCCTACCACTTTGAGCGTAGTATGCGCCATTTGTCCGACGGTAGCGTCGTAGTCGACGTTGTCGTGCGAAACGGTGACGGTTGCGCCGACAGTCAAATCTCCGCCGAGGTATTTGCCGGCAGGCGATTGTATCACGCACTCATCGTCGGCCCTAGGCAAACGGCCTTCCTTCAAAACAAACTTGTTTAGTTTGGTTGCTTCCTTCGGATCGTCGCCGTTGTAGTCGCTTCGCAAAACAGAATATACTCTTGCCGTGTAGGACTTGGACTCTCCTTCTAGTATCATATCCAACACTTTGGCAGGTTGCGCAGATTCTACGACGGATAACCCTGCAATTTGCCTAACCGCATCTGTCGTAAACCCTATGGTCGACTTGACGTCAAGGTCGTACATGTTGTTGTCGTCCATATATTTGTCTGCGGTTTGATACATGTCAGGACTGGTTGCGGCAAGTCCTGCCATAAACCCGGCGCCCAACGCTACAATAAACAATATGGACAAAAATCTGTTGATACTGCTGCGTATGCCGCGCAAAATATTTTTACTGCGTGCTCTCATGGCTCACCACTCTATCTGTTGTACGGGCGTGGGATTGTCGTTGGTGGTAACTTCGTACGCCTGCCCGTTTTTGACGCGGATTACGCGATCTGCAATCTGCGTAAGCGCACCGTTATGGGTGATGATTATTACCGTCTTGCCCGTGTTGCGGCAAGTGTCTTGCAACAACGTAAGCACCGCTTTACCCGTGTTGTAGTCCAATGCGCCCGTAGGCTCGTCGCAAAGAATGATCTTGGGATTTTTGGCAAGGGCGCGCGCTATCGACACACGTTGTTGCTCGCCGCCGGACAGTTGTGCAGGGAAGTTGTCCACACGCTCGGCAAGTCCCACGTCTGCAAGAGTTTTGACGGGGTCAAGGCTGTTTTTGCAGATTTCCGATGCAAGTTCGACGTTTTCCCGCGCGGTAAGGTTGGGCACAAGGTTGTAAAACTGAAACACGAACCCGACGTCGTTGCGGCGATAGTCGGTCAGTTGTCTGTCGTTAAGCTTGCTGATTTCCTGTCCGTCCAGCATAACCATGCCGCTCGTTGCGCTGTCCATTCCGCCGAGAATGTTGAGTAGTGTGGTTTTGCCTGCGCCGCTAGGACCGACAATTACGCAAAGTTCACCCTTTTCCACAACAAAACTCATGTGATTGAGCGCATAAGTTACTTGTTCTCCGTTTCCGTAGGACTTGACAATGTCCTTAAATTCGATATAAGCCATACAACACTCCTATTTGTTAGATATTTTACCATATTTCCCGTATTTACGCAACCGAGCGGCAATCACATTTTTTGCCACTTCTCCTTGCAAAAACTTTGCGAACAGTGTACAATAGTTGTATGAAGATAGTAAAAACGATAGACAACGCCGACTGTGGCAAGACAATACGTCAGTTATTTGCCGAAATGAAGTTGTCCGGCACAACGGTCAAGCGTTTTAAGTACGACGGCAAAATCGACGTGAACGGCACGGTGCAAAACGTCAACTACGTGTTGCGACAAAACGACGTACTGACGCTTGTAGCAAACGAGTCGGCTTTGCACCCCGTAGAGGCAGAAATGTCGGCAAAAATAGCATACGTAGACAATTTTTTGTACATCGCCGACAAACCGTACGGCATAAACACGCACCCCGACCGCGCCCACAAGGAGGACACGTTGGGCAACCGTCTATCCACCGCTTTCGGCAAAGACTTTGCTTTGCGCATTGTAACACGACTTGACAAAACCACAAGCGGTCTGGTGTTGGGCGCATTCGACGCAGTGACCGCCGAACGACTTAACGACATGCAGTTGCGCCACTCCATTGTAAAGCAATATGTTGCCGTTGTGTGCGGCAAAGTGCAACCCGACCAAGGGCGCATAGATTTGCCGTTGTTGCGCGTCGACGAACAAAACAAGACGATTTGCGATCCGGTCGGTAAGCCATCCTCAACCGAATACACGACGATTGGCTACAATCCCGAAACCGACACCACCGTTGTACGCCTTACACCCGAAACGGGCCGCACACACCAACTAAGGGCGCACATGGCGGCAATCGGCTACCCGATACTGGGCGACGTGCTGTACAGAGGAAGACCTGCCGACCGCATCTATCTGCATTGCGCACGCCTGACATTTGTACACCCCTTTGTCGACAAGGTGGTAGACGTAAAGTCCGTACCCGACGAACCACTTTTCGATTAACTACGTAAGGGAAACAAACCGAATATTGTCGGATTTGTATAAAAAAATTACAACGTATGCAAAAATCAGTTACTAAACGACATACAAAAGGCTGTTGCAAGAAACTCTCTCGCAACAGCCTTTTACTTTGTTAATAATGTTTTTGCGTTATGCCGCTACATGCGCGATTGTTGCGTCGCCGACATATACGATTTCGAAGCAATCGATGTTGGCGGACTGTCCCTCGTAACCTTCCACAACGATTACGTTTTCTCCTTCTGCAAGATCAATGCCTTCGGCAACGATAAATCCCCAATTGTAGTAGTTATTGTCGAAGCCTTTCATTTCGCTACGATCCAAACTAAACTTTGCCGACGTATTTGCCGCATTGTACACATCAAACAACGGATCGCATCCACCCCAACCGCACGCAACGCGTATACGCAACTTTACGCCGCTTACCGCCTTGTCGGAAGTAATCTTGATTGTAATCTTGTTGTCAGCTTTACCCCAGTTTTCTATCCAACCTGTACCGCCGGCACCTTTCTGTGCTACTTCTTCGGCACTTGGACGAGCATAGAAACTCGGGTTATTCCATGTTGGTGTACCCGTAACTTCACAGTCCTCGGCTTCGATTTTCAGCGTTTTTGTTGCAGGGGCAACACATGTACATCTGTTGTCTGTGCAAACCGCATTTGTACAACTGCTATCTTTGCAACCGCCGCAAACTTCGCACTTGTGTTGACAAACGTGAGCAATGGTAATTGTTACGTCCTCCGGAGCAATCACGTTGACATAGTCGAAGTTGATACCTACTTTGGACACGCCGACAATCGTGACGTAGTTCAAACCCTCGGTTATGTCGACAGGTACGGTTACATAGAAACAATCGTACACGTGCCATTCTTGTCCCGACTTGAGAGTGTAGCGTTGTACAAACTTTATCCCACCCTCGGCATTGTTTACGATAAAGTAAAATGCGTTGTCACTTCCGACAGTGTCATTGGGTCCGGGCAAATAACCGCCGTAAGCAAACGTGGAGGCGCAAATTTCAAACTGCACGTTACTTGCCGCCTTACTTGCGGTAAAGTAAATGCGGAATTTGCTGTTGGCATATGCCTGATCCCAGCCGCCGATAAGTTTGCCACCCGAAGCCGCCTCGTTGCTGCCGATTACATAACTGCCGCTGATACGCGCGGAGTCTTCTACCTCCAACTTAGTCTTGACGGTAGTCACCTCGTTGCATTTGCACTTGTCCGCACAATGAGAGTCTTCGCATTGGCTTGTGCATTTGCCGCAAGTTTCGCAACGGTCTTTGCAAGCATGGGTTACGCTTATTGTTGCATCACCGATGTTTTCCACAACTACGTAGTCCATATTTACCGATGTTCCCTCGTACGCTTCTACAACGATTACGTTGTCCCCTACTGCAAGGTCAAATGCCGCAGTAACGACAAAACCCCAATTGTAGTAGTTTCCGTTTTCAAACGGTTTCATTGCAGAACGGTCAAGTTCCAGATACCCCGTATTTGTGGTCTTGTTGTAGATTGCAAGCAAATTGCTAGTATCCGTCCAACCGCAAGCAATACGCACGCGCAGTTTTACACCGCTTACCGCCTTGTCCGTAGTGATACGAACATACATCATATTGTCACCGTTACCCCAGTTGCCTACCCAACCTGTACCGGAACAATTGTATCCGGGCAATTTGTCGGCATCGGGTTTAGCATAGAAGCCTTCGTTCGTGTCCGTAGGAGTACCTACAACTTCAAGGTCTTCGGCTTCAAGTTTTAGCGCGCGGCACTTGCTGCAGGTTGCGCCGTCGGCAAAATCGTGACTTGCGGCAACCTTTACGTCGGAAAGTTCGGTTACGCCTTCACTGTCGGCATAAATGCGATTGCATTCGTCACATTGCCAATACTCCACGTTGCCGTCCGTCGTGCAGGTAGCGGCAACAGCCTCGACGTGATTCATTTGGTGTACATGCGCGTCGTTGATAACGGCGGTTTTGTCAATGCCGCTGACAATCATGCAGTCGATGTTGACATTGATTGCGACAACGCCGACAAACTCTATCGTGTTGGTGCCTTCTTTAAGGCTGATATTTGACATAGTTGCAAACGGACGATAGTCGTGCCATGCTTCGGGCGCGGAAATCGGGGTAAGCACTGTGTCCTTCCATTCGACGGGTTGATCGTTGACGTTGATGACGATGTCGGTGCCAAGTGTGTGCGGAGTGCCTTCACAAGGAGACAACATCATGGTGATACCTACATTGCTTGCGGCTTTGTCAAGCGTAAAAATCCACGTCAGTTTGTTGCCTTCCACTGCAAATTGACCAACAATTTTGCCGCCGCTGGCAACATCCGTATCTTGCACGACGGGGTCGCCGTTGTTGGATTGGGACAAGATTGTTGCGTCTTCCGCCTCGAACAAACGCGCATTGCAAGCGGTGCAGATTCTGTCATCAAAACTGTGATTCTTTGCCGGGATCACAGGCACGCTTGCAAGTTTGGTTTTGCCTTCGGCGTCCTTGTACATTTGACCGCAATCGCTGCACTTGTAGTACTCGCCCGTACCTGTAGTTGTGCAGGTGGCTTCTACAGCGGCAACCTTGACGATATTTTTGTGTTCGCACAAAGCAACGCCGCAACGGTCGCACTTAAAGTTTTTGTCCTCGTCGATGTGACCGAGCTTGGCAATTGTCTTGGGTTCCGCAATTTCCGTGGTGCCCTCGCTGTCGGAGAAATACTTGTTGCAAGTTTCGTCCGTGCATTGCCAGTAGGCTTCAACTCCGTCGGCGGTACATGTTGCCGCCACGCCTGTGTATGCCTTAAGAGTGTGTTCGTGCGGTTGTTCACAAGCGGCAAGACTTGCAAAGCACAAAACGAACATCACGACAAAGACAACAACAGCCAAAAGTCTTTTTCTATTTGTCATTTTTTGCTCCTTATGATTATATTTTCGGCGTTAGCCGAGGTTTAACGATCGGTTGACAGTGAAAATTATATCAAACAAAACGCATTAAAACCGCAGACAAAACTAAAATGTCGGTTTGATTGCATTTTCAGTAAATGTAGCAAAACAAAACGCATCAAAAAAGCCGCAAAAGAGACAATCTCCTTTGCGACAATATGCCGAAAGATATATTCATTACTTGCTTGCGCACCATTGTTTCAAAGTTTTTAAAAGGATAGGGGCGTGGGGAAAGGAAAAGCTTTTTCCAAAAAGTTTTTCTTTCCCCACGATACTCTTTCTATTCACTTCTTAAACACGTCACCGGATCGCAATGAGCCGCCATGGCAGCAGGAATAAGCCCTGCGACCAATGTCAGAAGTATGGACAACGCCAGCATACCAAGCACTATCGGCACGGTAAACAACACTATATTGGCAACGTCGAACAAGTTGTACAGCACCGCATTGACAATAACACCCGCAATAACGGCAAAAACAATGCCGATTGCGCCTGCAAATGCCCCGATAATGGACGTCTCCGCATTGAAAATACCACTGATATTGCTTTTGCTTGCGCCCAGACTGCGCAAAACGCCGATTTCCTTGGTGCGCTCGACAACCGACGTGTACGTGGTTACGGCAATCATCACCGTTGACACAACCAAAGAAACCGCCGAAAATGCAATCAGTACGCCCGTCGTGACGTCAATCATCGTGGACATCATGCTGATTGCAACGCCCTGTATGTCGACATAGGTCACTTTGTTGTCGGGGTCAACTTGGGTCGCATTCCACTTGTTAAGGTATTCCGTGATGTTATCCTTTGCCGAACCGTCGGCAGGGTAAATGTTTATTGTTGTGGGCAATTCGTAACCACCGAGCCGTTTAAGGCGAGTCAACCACTCTTGTTCGGCAGTATTTTGCGATGTAGCGTTGATAGGTTTTCCCGTCAGCACGTCACGTCCTGTAGAATTGCGTTGCGCAACCGCAACGTCGCTTGCAACACTGTCAGCGATAAGAGTTTGCGCAAGCTCGGCTGTGTAGGCAATGCCGCTTTGCAACAGATTGGAGGAAAAGTCGGATTTGCGACGAACAACGCCGACAATGCGCAGCGTGATTGCCTTGTCCGAGGCACAAGTTGCATCAATGTCCGCCTGCGCACGCGTTTCGTATCTGTCACGCGCACTGTTATACTCGTAGTAGTCATTGTTGCCCAGCAACTTAAATTCTCTGCCAAGAATTTCGGCGTAGGGAATTTCGCTGTAGCCGTCGGAAGTTCTGGACACGTCAATGCCCAACGCACGCAACTTGGCGGTGTCAACGCGGTTATACTTGTCAACGACAAACACCACCTCGTTGGTATTTGTCGGAAAACCGTCCGCGGACGAATCCGCCTTGGCAACGACGTCGTAATTGGAACGAAACATCTCGTCCGAACTAACGATCTCCGACGTTGCCGTGGAAAAACTCGACAACTCCTTGTAATTGCCGTCTGTGCCGTAAAATGCGTTGATTGCCAAAGCATAACCGTAGTCGACAGCCTTGTACCAGTCGGGATTAAGCTTTTTTACATAGTCGATGTACTCCGCAGACAGGTTGTTGCGGATGGTGGTCAGCATGGCGTTTTCGTAGGGTAATATGCCCGTAGTGCCGGTCGGATAAGGCGTTATGTTGTTAGTGTACGCGTCGCCCGACATCAGCGCGTCGACATCTATTGTCTGTTCGGCAATGACAATAGGCGTGTCTCCCATAGCTTCCTTTTGCACATTGTCGACATAGGCAGTCATACCTGCGCTTATCGCAAGCACCAACGTTACGCCGAATATACCTATGCTACCGGCAATGGCAGTGAGCAACGTACGCCCCTTTTTGCTGAGCAAATTACGGAAAGACAACATAAACGCCGTCAATGGAGACATACCTACACGCTTGTTGCCTTTGACACGCTTTTTCGCACTCGGCGTTCCGCTTTCGGCATTTAAGACATTATTATTGTCGCTTTCGGCAGTAGTCTGTCGTTCGGCAAGCAGACGTTGGTATTCTTCGTCGTCGAAAGGATTGCTGTCGGCAACCACTTCGCCGTCGTGAAGTCTGACAATACGCGTACTGTATGCTTCGGCAAGCTCCTTGTTGTGGGTGACCATGATGACAAGACGATCCTTGGCGATCTCTTCCAACAAGTCCATTATCTGCACGCCCGTTTCGCTGTCGAGCGCACCCGTAGGCTCGTCGGCAAGAATGATATCGGGGTCGTTGACAATGGCGCGAGCAATGGCAACACGTTGCATTTGTCCGCCGGACAGTTGGTTTGGACGTTTGCGCATATGGTCGGCAAGTCCAACCTTGGCAAGAGCGGCTTGCGCCTTGCGGATACGTTCCGCCTTGGACGCGCCAGACAAAGTAAGTGACAATGTGACGTTGTCCAGAATACTCATATGCGGTATAAGGTTGTAGCTTTGAAACACAAAACCGATACTGTAGTTGCGATAGGCGTCCCAATCGGCGTCCTTATAGTCCTTGGTACTGACTCCGTTGATGACAAGATCTCCCGAAGTGTACCTGTCCAGTCCGCCGATAATGTTTAGCAGAGTGGTTTTACCGCAACCCGAAGCACCCAGCACCGAGACAAATTCACTCTTGCGAAAATTGAGCGAAACGCCTTTTAGCGCATGCACCGTCATGTCGGTACCGACAGGATAGTCCTTTGTAATGTCTTTTATTTGAAGCATACGTCTTCTTTCCTCTTTTTGCTTTTCCTCATTTTACAATGTATTACTTAAAACATTCTTGACGGAGTTTTTCTCTTTCAAACTGCGAAAACGACCGAGATTTCGGTCGTTTGCATGTTATGAGATATTTTACATTTTGCAACTTGCAACTTACGTAGGTTTGTATGCAAATCACCGTTGCGTTGCAAGCGTACAAACCACATTGGTCGACATGGTTTGTAGCAAAATTCCGCATACGTATTGTGTTTTAGCTACAAACACTAGCTCTATGCCTTGTAGCGTGTGCTGCCACAAGCCGAATTTGACATGACGATTCAGCCGATTTCCAACGCGAGAGTCATCATCTCGTGGAAGGAGTTTTGTCTGTCCTCCGACGACAATTCTTCGCCTGTCAGCAGATGGTCGGATATCGTGCAAATGCACAATGCGTTTTTGTCTGCGCGTGCGGCGTTAAGATACAGCGCGGCGGATTCCATTTCCACTGCCAGCACGCCCATCTTGCCCCAAACTGCACTGCCTGCGCCGTCGTCGTAGAATGTGTCGCTGGACAGAATGTTGCCCACTTTGTAGGTGTAGCCTAGTTCCTTTGCCTTGGCAACAGCCTTTTCCAACAGGTCGTAACTGCAAATAGGCGCGATTGTGCCGGGCATACCGAACTGGTGTGCGAAATTGCTGTTGGTGCATGCGCCTTGACCGAACACAAGGCGCATGCACCAACAGCAATTTCGCACACC
>CAKQXG010000008.1 GCA_934281515.1 uncultured Clostridia bacterium
ATGCGCATGATGCAGGACAACGTCAAGTTGGTTGACGCCATCGGCTACGTACTGGACGCGCGTGCGCCTGCGGCATGCATCAACCCCGGTTTTGAACAAATCGTAGGCAACAAGCCCTGCGTGTTTATTCTCAACAAGTGCGACCTTGCCGACCCTGCCAAGGTTGCGGCGTGGTGCGACTACTTTGCCGGGCAGGGACAAACTGTAGTTAAAGTGACGGCAACCGCATCCAAGGAGGCGACGAAAATCGTCGACGGCTTTGTCGGCGCAACGGCGCATATCACGGCTCGCAACAAGGCCAAGGGCGTATTTAAGCCTGTGCGTTGCATGATTGTCGGCGTGCCGAATTGTGGCAAATCGACCATTATCAACTGCCTGTCGGGGCGAAAAGCCGTCATTACGGGCGACAAACCGGGCGTAACCAAAGGCAAACAGTGGGTGCGCCTTGCCAACGGGTTGGAATTGCTTGACACTCCGGGCACACTGTGGAGCAAGTTTGAGGACGAAACGGTTGCGCGGCGGTTGTGCTTTGTGGGCAGTATCAAGGATGACGTCGTGGACATCGAGGAAGTGGCGTTTGCTCTTATTACCGAGCTTGCCGCGCAGTACCCGACATTGTTGCAACAGCGGTACTCGTTGGGTGACATCGACGGCAAAACAGCGCAGGAAGTGTTCGCGTTGATTGCCGCCAAGCGCGGTTTTCTGCTACGCGGCGGCGAGCCTGACTACGAGCGGTGCGCCAAGGCAGTGCTGGACGACTTCCGCAAAGGCAAGATCGGGCGCGTTACGTTCGATACGCCGTCAAATATATCCAAAAGGTAGGGCGTAATTGTGTTACTTGACTACGAAAGACAACTTATGGACGGCGGCGCACAACTAATCGGTGGCATCGACGAGGCAGGGCGCGGACCGCTTGCAGGACCCGTGGTGGTTGCAGGCGTAATTATGCCACTCGGAGATGACGACATCATTGCAGGCGTCAACGACAGTAAAAAACTGACCGCCAAAAAGCGCGACAAGCTGTACGACGAAATACTTGCCAAAGCTATTGACGTGCAAGTCGCAGTTGTGGACAATCGGACGATTGACGAGATAAATATACTCAACGCAACCAAGCAAGGCATGGCGCAGTGTATCAACGGTTTTGCCAAGGTGGATTGCGTGCTTATCGACGCGGTGCAACTCGACGTGCCTGTGCGTACGTTGTCTATTGTGCATGGCGACGCGCTCAGTTACAGCATCGCCGCGGCAAGCATAGTCGCCAAGGTTACTCGTGACCGCATGATGGAACGGTACGCCGAAACGTATCCCGAGTACAACTTTGCCAAGCACAAGGGCTACGGTACGGCGGAGCATATCGCCGCGCTGAAAGAATATGGTCCTTGCCCGATACATAGACGTAGTTTTATAGGGCATTTTGTAGATTTGACAAAGATTTGACGGCAAAGCGTATCGGCGTTTTGTCGTCGATTTTTGCATACGTATGAAAGTTTCTGCAACAAAATAGAGGAGAATGTACATGAATACACGCAGGGTCGGCAGTCACGGCGAAGATATTGCGGCGGCATATCTTAAAAAAAGCGGTTACAAGGTGCTTCAACGCAACTTCAACTGTCGTTTCGGCGAAGTGGACATCATTGCTCGCGACGGCGACTACATTGTGTTTGTGGAAGTCAAGGCGCGTGCTGACACGACTTTCGGCGCACCGCGAGAGGCGGTCGATTGGCACAAGCAACAGCGGATTATCAAGTGTGCCAACGCTTGGTTGACAATTAAGAAACAGTACGGCGCACCCGTACGTTTCGACGTGGTAGAAGTCCTTGCCGGCAACGTAACCTTGATTCGTGACGCGTTCAGGGTGTAGTTCGGTCTTTAACGCGTTTATGTAAGTTTTGAAATTTTTTATTTTTCGGTCTTTGCTATGTTTTAATGTATGTAAATTTGCGAATTTCCTTTGTGAAAATACGAATTACCCATTGAAAAGTCCCTGCAAATATGTTAGCATAGTATGCAAAGTCTTTTTGCGGTTGCAAGTGCTCTACGGCAGATATGTGTCGTTTTGAGCGGCTAGTATCTTGCAGACTTTCATTAACTGTGTTGTCGGGGAGGAATTATGTACAAAATTGCCATTGTCGAAGATGAGATTGCTGCACGCGATAAACTTGTCGGCTATATCGGACGTTTCGGCACAGAAAACGACGTTCAGTTTGACGTTGCTTCATTTGGCAGCGCATTACCTTTTTTGTCCGACTACAAATCGGTGTATGACATTGTGTTTATGGATATTGAATTGCCTACAGTCAACGGTATGGAAGCCGCACGCCGTTTGCGCGAAATAGACAAGTCAGTCATGTTGATTTTCGTCACAAACATGGCGCAGTATGCCGTCAGCGGTTACGAAGTCGACGCGCTGAGTTTCATTGTCAAACCTGTCTCTTACACCAATTTTGCACTCAAACTCAATCGTGCAATCGGGCGTATACGCTCGGAACGCACGTCGTTTGTAGTCATCAAGGGCAAAAACAATATCAAGCGTATTCGCGCAGAAGACATTCGCTATGTTGAGGTTGCCAATCATTCGCTTGTATGGCACACCGACGACGGCGTCGAGCAGTCAACCGGTTCGCTTAAAAGCGTTGCCGAACAGCTCGGTTCGTCTTTTGCATTGTGCAATCAGTGCTACCTGGTCAACCTGCGTTTTTGCACCGAGGTCAACGGATACACGGTCAAGGTGGGCGGCGACTTGTTACAGATTTCTCGTCCAAAACGTTCTGCTTTCATAAAGGCGCTGAATTTGTATCTCAACGGCTCGTTTGCCGACTGACAGGGGGTTTGTATGACTGCACTTGGCTTGTACAAGCTTCTGTTTGTGGCAGAGTTGCTTGTTTCGTTTTTTATATTCGGTTTTCGTCTGAAAAAACGGCGTTACTTCTACATTCGTTGCGTTGTTGCGGTTGCGGTGTTGTTTGCAGTGGCGTACTTCTTCCCTTTGGCGAAGTACAATGCGGGATATTTGTCGTTTATGTTTCTTTGTTTGTTTGCGGCAAGCCTTGTTTTATTGTATTTTTGCTACGACGAGCCGCCGCTCAATATTTTGTTTGTCGGCATTGCCGCATATACCACAAGGCATATGGCGTTTCAGGTTTTCGGTATTATAAAGACGGTTTTCGACAGTTTGGGCGCAAAGGTTATCGGTGCGTCGGAAGGTAAAACGGCTTTTTTTCTGTATGGTGATGGTATGTTGCGTGATGTTGTCATCGGTAAAACGGCGTTGTTTTACGGTTGTATTTACCTTGCCGTATACGTGGCTGCGTACTACTTTGCCTACTTTTTTATCGGGCGTGCTTTACACGGGTATGACGACCTTAAAATCTCAAACAAGTCAATTCTTGCATTGTCGGGGTTTGTGTTGCTTGCCGAGATACTGCTGCATGCGCTGCTGGTATACATAACCGACGGCTACAACGCCGTGTACACGGTTATAACCTACGCCTACAACATTTTGTCGTGTCTGTTTATTTTCTATTTGCAAAAGAGTTTGCTCAGCGAAAAGCAATTGCAAAAGGAATTGACTCTTGTAAATCATATGTTGCAACAAGAGCGCGAACAGTACGAAGTCAGCAAGGAAAACATCGAGCTTATCAACATGAAGTGCCACGACATACGGCATCAGATACGACAAGTTTTTGCGCAAAACATCGACCGCGAGTACCTTGCCGAAATAGAAAAGTTGATAAGCATCTACGACTCGACCGTCAAGACGGGCAACAAGGAGTTGGACGTGATACTTACCGAAAAAAGTCTTGTTTGTACTCAAAAGAACATTACTTTTGCATGTATCGTCGACGGCAAGTTGTTGTCTTTTATGGACAAAACGGACATTTATGCATTGTTCGGCAACCTTATAGATAACGCCATGGAGGCCGTAACCAAGCTGGCTGACGCCGAAAAACGAATAATCGACCTTACGGTGCGCGGCGGCGGAGATAACATGGTGGCAATCAGCGTCAGCAACTACTTCGACGGCAATCTCGTTACCGATGTCGACGGTTTGCCTGCCACAACCAAAGGTAACAAGGAGTACCACGGATTTGGACTGAAGAGTATCCGTTACATTGTTGAGAAGTACGACGGCGACTTGTCCATCTCTACGCACGACAACTTGTTTACGGCGGACATAGTGCTGTTGCGCGCCGCGACAACACAGTCGGCAGGCTAATCGAAGTCGACTGTCTGTGACGGTTTATCGGTGCGTATTCGTTACCGATTGCAACGCAAATTACGAATTTGTTCGTTTGTAATACGCATTTGATATTGCGCCGATTTTTTGAGTTGATATAATGACAGTAAGCGTATGCCGACTGTCATTTTTTTGTCGCAAATGCGTCCGAATTGCCGATTTGTCGTCTACGTAAACAATATTGCCGTCGAACACGTGCGGTGGCAGGTAAATAACAGAAAAGGAGTATTCGATGAAAAAGATTTTTTCCCGCTCGTTGTGGACGGTGTTGTCCGTAGTGTTTGTGGTACTGCTTGTCGCTTCTATTGTAGGCACAAGCATCTGCTACCAGTACGAACCGTTTATCAACGCATTTTTTGAAATAAAACTGTACGACGTGGTGGACAACGGCGACTCGTCCAGTATTTACTACGCCTCGGAGTATGTCGATGCCGACGGCAAGTATGATGACGACGCCATGCTTAACGCCGCCAGAAAGATAAGCGAACTTGTGGCAACCGAAGGCATAGTGATGCTTAAAAACGACAACAACGCCTTGCCTCTCGACAACGGCGACAGAGTCAGTTTACTAGCTATATCTTCCGTCGATTGGCTGTACAGCGGTTACGGCAGCGGACACGTCGACAACGCCAACGCCAAAAACTTTATTACGGCTATGAGTGCGGCAGGTTTCAACGTCAACACCGAACTGAACAACTTCTACACCAACTGCGGCTATCGTCGCACGGCAGGACAAGGACAAATCAGCCTGTCCCCCATGAACAACAGTTGCAACGAGTGTCCGTGGAACAAGTATCCTTCGTCGGTACGTAGCTCATTCGGCAACTTTCCTACGGCAATCATCACGCTGTCACGTGACGGCGGCGAGGGTGCGCCTTGGGATCCCGACCTTACCAATGTCGTCAACGACGGCTTGCCTTTCAGCGTAGCGCACAACGACATCGACGCTCGCTTCCGCAACAACAACTACCTGCAACTGACCAAGGAAGAAAAAGAAATGATCGAGCAGGTACTGTCTCTTAAACAAAGCGGCGTATTCGGCAAAGTGGTGTTGTTGTTAAACAGTGCCAACACCATGCAAATGGACATTTTGTCCACCTACAACGACATCGACGCAATACTTGCCGTCGGCATGGGCGGCACGATGGCAACAACGGCAGTGGCAAACATTTTGTCCGGCAAGTACGCTCCGTCGGGCAGATTGACTGACACCTATGTCTACGACAACTGGTCGGCTCCCGCCATGGAGAACTTCGTCCCGGCAGAATTTACCAACATTGCCGACTACCCTCACATTACCAAGTTGGAAAGCGGCGCGGAGGACGACGACAGTTACATCGTGCGTCAGGAGGGTATCTACGTCGGTTACCGTTACTACGAAACTCGTTACGAAGATTGCGTACTCGGCAGGGGCAATGCTAGCGGCACCAAGGGCGTGTACACGGGCGACGATGGTTGGCATTACGCAAAGCAGGTTTGTTACCCCTTCGGTTACGGACTTACATACACTCGGTTCGAGTACAGCAACTACTCCGTTACGGAGAAAAACGGCAACTACATCGTCAGCGTTACCGTCAAAAACGTAGGCAGTACTCCTGCCAAAGAAGTTGTACAAGTGTATCTGCAAAAGCCGTACACCGAGTACGACAAAACCAACAAAATAGAGAAGTCCGCAGTAGAACTTGTCGGCTTTGAAAAAACCGATACTTTGTCGCCGAACGAGAGCGTGACCATCAGCATAACGGTAGACAAGCAAGCTCTGCGTACGTACGACTCCTACAAGGCGCGCACGTACATTCTCGAAAAGGGCGACTACTATTTTGCTGTCGGCAACTCGGCACACGACGCTCTTAACAACATACTTGCCGCAAAAGGTAAGACTGTCGACGACGGCATGGACTACGACGGAAACAAGAGTTTTGCCAAGTCCGTCAAGATAAACGCCGACGATTTTAAGGTATTTTCCAAATCGTCGGTTACAGGCAACGACATCACCAATCAATTCGACAACGCCGACATCAACTTGTACGACGGTAGAAACGGTCAGACAATTACATATCTATCTCGTAGCGATTGGGAAGGAACATATCCTGTCGGTAGATATCAGCTTGCCATCACCGACTACATGGCAAACGAAATTACTTACAAGTTCGGTGGTGAAGTAACTGCCGATCCTAACGACGAAATGCCGTTGAGCGGTTGTGTTACCGCTGACGAGGAGTACCTTTCGCTGTTGGAATTTGCCGAAGGCGAAACGCCGCATCTGAAACTTATCCACTTGATGGACAAGGATTACGACGACCCTCTGTGGGAAAACTTGCTCGACCAATTGACATTGCAAGAGATGGCAACCATGATTATCAAGGGCGGTATGGGTACGCCTGCGCTTGCTTCGATAACCATGCCCGGCACAATAACTCGCGACGGTCCTGCGGGACTGGGTCGTTTGTTTGCGGACGTATTCGGCAAAACTCGTGCCGGCGTCAACTATCCGTCGCCTTGTCTTATGGGTTCGTGCTTCAACCGTCAACTTGTCGAGGACTTGGGCAAGCTGTTCGGCACCGAGCTTATGCATTACGGTATCAACGGTATCTACGCGCCGGGCGCAGGCATACATCGCGCGCCTTACAGCGGACGTAGTTGGGAGTATTACAGCGAGGACGGCTACCTGTCCGGTGAAATGCTTGCGGCAGAGTGTGCCGGTCTGACGAGCGTCGGGTGCATTACCTATGCGAAACACATCGGTTTCAACGATCAGGAAGGCGACCGCAACGGGGTGACGGTGTGGAGCAACGAACAACCTTTACGCGAAATCTATCTTGCCGCCTACGAAAAAAGTTGCGTAACAAACAGTACCAATGCCCTTATGAGTGCCTACAATCGTATCGGGGCGCAATGGGCTGCAATTCACAAAGGTATGCTTACCGACGTAGTGCGCGGCGAGTGGGGTTTTGAAGGTCATGTAATTACCGACGCATATTCCTACAACTACATGACCACATTTGCCGAAGGTGTGGTAGCAGGCAACGACTTGTGGCTCGGCGCAGTGGAAACGACAGCGTTCAAACCGTTCTACGACAATGCCACCGTTGTCAAGGCAATGCGCAACAGTTGTCACGCTATTATGTACACAATTCTGCACTCCAACGCCATGAATGGTATCAGTAAGGATGCTACCATCATCGAGGTTCGTCCCTGGTGGAAAGACTTGCTTACGGGTATCGAAGTGGGAATGGGGGTACTTGCGGCAGCAAGCGTGGCAATGATGGTTGTCAGCTACGTAAAGTATGCACAATACAAGAAAAAGTCCGCCGAAGTGGCGGCACAATAAAAGGAGGACTATATGAAAAACAAGTTTTGGACTATCGCACTTGTGGCGGTACTTGTGGTTGCGCTGGCTTTTGTCGCCTGCGGTTGCAATCCTCAAGCTGCCGACAAAGTTGTCGAAATCAAGCTTAACACTACACTTGTCAGGGTGGAGTACGAGCTTGGCGACGCTTTTACCATAGGCGGATTGAAAGTAACTGCCGTATACGAAAGCGGCAAGGCAGAAAACGTCAACCTTAAAGAGCTGACTGTTTCTAAACCCGACATGAACGTCGAGGGCGAACAGACCGTCACCGTCAAGTGGAACGGTTTGGAGGCTAGCTACAAAATTACCGTAATCGATCCCAACAAGGTGTTCGAAAACGAATGGAAGGCTGACTTTACCGTTAAGGCAGAGGGCGTTGTAGAGTTGTCGGCAGTCAAGGCTTATCTTATCGACAGCGGTACGGGACGGCTCGGACCCAGTGACGTAGATCCTTCCGTGTCGGTTGGCGGTATGGTTGCAGGTGACAAGGTGGTGTATCGTTTCAATGCGGACAAGGCGGCAAAGGCCAAGTTGACAATTGACTTCGACCACAGCGGTCACGGCGGCACGCCCGTAAGCAACCTTATCGAATTTAACCTTAACGGTACCAAACTGCAAACCGAAGCTAACTTCAATGCAGGTGAAGAAGGCCATTCTCACGCAGCATGGATGTGCTACCAAAAGACGCTTATCGGTGAAGTCGACATAGCCGAAGGTAAAAACACCCTTGTAATGACGTTTTTGGGCAACGGTTCCAACCTCAAAAGCATTATCCTCGACTTTGGCGGCAAAGAGCCTGCACCCGAAGCTACCATAAACGGAATTGTCATCGACACTGCCGACGTGCAGACGGAATTTGCCTTGGAGGAAACATTTAACAGTAAAGGACTTGTAGTCAAAAAGACTTACACCGACGGAACCGAAGTTGCGGTTAGCGAAGGCGTTGTCGTAACCGGCGGCGACACGACGTCGGCAGGTAAAAAGACTGTGACCGTCACATGGGACAAGTACAGTAAAACTTACGAAATCAACGTTGCCGACAAGGCAAAGTTTGTAGTGGAGCCTACCGAAACGACACGTAAGTTTGTCCTTTCCGCACTGCAAGCCGAGCTTGACCCGACAATAAAGGTTGACGAAACGCACAACGACGTAGGCGGTATTGCCGCTGCAAACGCACCGTCGATCTTCTTCAGAATAAGCGCAAACAGCGACGTTCAGGCAAGGTTGCTGCTGGACATGGACGATTACTTCAAGGGCAGTGCGGTCGATAGTATACTGGATGTGTATGTCAACGGTGAAAAACTTGACCTTGACGGCGTGATGTTTGTTACCCCCGCCCACGGACACGAACACATCGACTGGCACTGCAACAACGCCACAGTGCTTGGCAAAGTAGCACTTGCTACCGACAAAGTGAATGTCATTGAACTGCGCTTTAAGGCCGATGCGACAAACGTGTTCGGTATCACGATCGACTACTCCGAAGACCAACCCGAACCCGAAGAAAAGACATACATCTTCGATGCGGAAAATGCATTGCTTGCTTCATGTATGACCGAGTTTAAGACCGGCGTAGGCGCACACGGCGACGCTCTCGTAGGCGACACGGGAGAAGGCGCAACTCAGACTTTTACCGTGTACGCGGCAAAAGCGGTTACCGTTTCGATACGTTTCCGCATTGCAAGCGGCGGAGCGACAACTCTTGACGCACTTGTCAAAAACTTTACCGTCAACGGCGTTGCAGTCGACCTTACCGGTGTAGACGTATCTGCGGGACAGGGCGCAAACTGGTACCAATGGACGAGCGGAACCGTAGGCAACGTTGAGTTGCAGGCGGGTGAAAACGTGTTGGCAATGAGCGCACAAGGCAACTTCGACTACATCGCAATCGTGTCCTCGGCGAAGCTGTCCGCTGCAAAAGACGGCGCTACGCTGACCAGACTTGACGGCACCAAGGCAACCAAAGAAGGCGGTTGCGGCGACGAGGAAGGCCATGAAGGTTGGATAAACAACATTGCGGCGGGCAACAAGATTATCTTCAACTTTACTGCGACAGAGGGAGCCAAGGGTATGTTGGCACTTTACACCGACCACCAGGGCAGCGTAAAACCCGATGTCAGCGCGATGATCAAAATTACCGTCAACGGCGAAGAATACACTTCAACGGCTCGTTACGCCTACTGCGGCGGTACTTGTCCCGACACATGGCACCATGCAATCGAAGTGAAACTGGGCGAAGTACAATTGAAAGCCGATAACACGATTGTAATAGAGTTTTTGACCGACTCCAACAGCAACTTTAACGGTATAGGTATCTATGCCGACTGCGAAATCGCGGCAAAGTAAACAATCGAATATCCGATAGATTAGGGGTGACGCTTCGCAGTATCATCGCTTGAAGATTTGTCGGAAAGGGAGCAAAGAGTAAAATGGCTCTTTGTTCCCTCTTTTTTTTGTCGGCACGCCGACGAACTAGGGCAAAATGCGTAGTTTTTCGTCAAACAATTGCAAAGTTTTGATTTGCCGGAGTGGTAGACTTGAACCATGGTAGTGTACGTCGAATGGGTCCTGCTGGATAACTTCCTTATGGACTACGTAATACTGTACGGCGCGGCTGTCACTTTGCGGTTTCGTTGCCCGTGGTGGCGCATTGCGCTGGGTTCCGCTGTTGGTGCCGTGGGTGCTGCAATAAGCGTATTTGTGCATGGAATTTTTGTATACGTATACAAAATTTCGTTACTTTTTGCAATGTCTTTGTGTGTGTGCGGCAGGGGTAAAAAATTATTTTGGTATATATTGCTGACGGCGGCATATACATTTACTTTGGGTGGCATTGTAATAGGTGTATTTAATCTGTTGCACGTGGACTACCTTACGTCCGACGGACTGATGTATACGCTCAACGTTCCCGTCGGCGTGTATGTTGCTGCCGTTGCGTTGTTTGCCGTGTTGGTGTATTCGCTGTACAAATACATTGTTGACGTCAAACGTGTGTCGGCGCACGTGGTTGGCGCAGCCGTCACAATGGGCAGTGTTGTCGCCAGGGTACGCGCCTTTCGTGACAGCGGAAACACCGTTACTTACAACGGTAAAGCAGTGTGCTTTGTAACGGGGCGTATCAAGGGTTTTGCCGACTACTATGCGACGTGTTTGTTGCGTGGGCAAACCGTCTCTGTACAGGTGTGTACCGTATGCGGACAGCAGCAAATTGCCGCCGTTACCGCGCTGTTACAGGTGGACGGCGAGGCGGAACGGCAAGTGTATCTTGCATTGCCGCAAAACAAGTGTCCTGCCCTGTATGAGCTGATTATTGATGTTTAAATTGACATTTACGGAGGTTTAACATATGAAACTGATACAAATGCTGTCTGCTCTCTTGCAACGTATGTCTCTGTCCGATCGCGTGGTGCATTATCTGTGCGGCACCGAGGCGTTACCTACGCCCTTGACTCCCGAACAGGAAGCCGACGCATTGAAACGGTTTGCCGAGGGCGACAAGGAGGCAAAGGATACGCTGGTGGAGCACAACCTGCGCCTTGTCGTATTTCTGTCCAAAAAATACGAAACGACGGGTATAGACATGGAGGACATTGTATCCGTAGGTACTATCGGTCTCATTAAGGCGATAAACAGTTTTAAGCCGGAAAAGCAAATCAAGCTTGCTACATACGCCAGCCGCTGTATAGAAAACGAGATACTGATGTATATGCGCAAGTTGTCGCGCCGCAGGCAGGAAGTAAGTCTTGACGAGCCGTTAAACGTCGATGGCGAGGGCAACGAGTTGTTGCTTGCCGACATTCTCGGCACCGATTGCGACGCCGTGTACACCCATATGGAAGGCGAAGTGGAGCGGCAGTTGCTTGTCGACGGGTTGCAACGCTTGTCCGGGCGCGAACAACAAATCATACGTATGCGTTTCGGATTGTTCGGAGAAGAAGAGCGCACGCAAAAGGAAGTCGCCGACGTGCTGGGTATCTCGCAGTCCTACATATCCCGTCTGGAAAAGAAAATCATTCGTCGCCTACGCAAGGAAATCGGCAAGTTGGTATGATTTTTTGTGTAACGGTTAGTGTGGGGGAAAGATAATTCTTTGAGGGAAGAATACTTCGGGACAATTACTGTATTTATGTCTGTTGCATTGTTTTTCTCATCAATGTGGCACACCTGCCGTAGGCGCCCCGTGTTTCCACTGCGCCCCAAAACCTTTCAAAAACATCAAAAAGATTGAATACGCATTGCATAAATAGTGTACGCCTATTGCAATACGGACAATGTACACAAATTGTACATCAGATATTATATGCGACGATTGATTGTAGAAAAAATTGCTTTCCGTAGAGAAAATTTGTAAAAAACTACAACAAAATTCGACAAAAAATTGAAAAATTCGGTGTAAACAATTGCATTTGTTTTATGAGTGTGGTATAGTATTAGAGATAACAAAGATGGTCAGTTATCTGATGTGAGGATTTTTGGAGGTTTATTTATGAAGAAAAACAACATTTTGATGATTATCCTTGGTGGAATTTTGTGCGCGGCAGCGATTGTGTTGTCACTTGTTTCCTTCAAGGATCAAGCTTTCTTGCAATTGGCTTTTGTCAAGTTCCCTTACCTTGTGTCTGCTATTCCGTTTGCGGGTGGTGTTGCGCTTGTGTATTTCGGCTTGGAAAGCAAGATGTTCGCACGTCGTTTGGCAAAGATTTTGTTTGCTTCCGGTGCTATCATCATCAGCCTGTCTTGGGCAGTAGATTTCATCAGATATTTCTCTGGTGAACCCATGGTTGCTGTTTTTGCAGGATTATTTACGGCTGTATGGCAAGCTCTCGGCGTATATCTTCTCGCTACGGCTCTGTCCGACAAACCGACAAAGTAAATAGGTCGCAACAAACAAAAAGCGTGCTCGATTCGAGTACGCTTTTTTTGTTGCCTGAAAAACTGATATGCAAGGCGCGTAAATGTCATTAGACTCACTGTACAACATAGTGCTGCACAAACCATGCCCTAAGCAAACAGTTCCGCTTATTGATTCGTTATCCGTTAAATCAGTCTTTCGGTTCCGTACCGCGAGTTGCGAGGCATCTGCCGCCATCGACCACAAGATTGTGTCCAGTGATAAAACGCGCATCATCCGAAGCGAGAAACATGACCGCCGCCGTGATGTCGTGCGGAGATGGAGTCATGCGCAAATAGTTCGTGTATGACAGATCGCCACCGGTTGCGTTTGCAGTGGGAATCATGCCCGGGCAAACCGCATTTACGTTTACACCGAACTTGCCGAGCTCTTTTGCCATGGACTTGGTCATACTTAACACTCCGCCTTTCGCCGCTCCGTATTCGGTGTGCATGACGTGTCCGTTCAGTCCCACGACCGAAGTAGTGTTGACTATCTTGCCGCCCTTGCCTTTTTCTATCATAACTCTCGCACACTGGCGAGCGAAATAATAGCTGCCGTAAAGATTGACCTTGATAATTCTGTCGAAAATCTCCGGTGACTGTTCGTACGAGAGCGCTCGGTCTTTTCTCGCGCTTCCGCCGGCAATGTTCGCTAACACGTCCACGCCACCGAAGTCTGCGACTATATTGTTTACACACTTCTCGACCGCGTGAAAATCGGTCACGTCGCAAACGTAAGCCTTTGCTTTGCCGCCGTTTTCGATTATTTTCTTTACCGTTTCGTTCGCGGTTTCGCCGTTGAAATCGACTACCGCGACCTTTGCACCCTCGGTTGCGAACGAAATCGCCGTGTCCGATCCAATACCGCCGCCTGCGCCCGTTACTACAACCACCTTACTTTCAAATCTTTTCATAGTATTTCTCCTTGTATAATAAAGCTCCAAGCAACCCATTTGCTTTTAATTGCTTATCCCATAGTTTTTATGAGATAACATTTTTACAAACAGAGTTTTCTCTGCGTTCTCCTTGCAGTCATCGTTTTTGTGTAAACGCTTTTATTGTTCTCTCTGCCGATCTGAGTTTGTGGATTACTTACGTAGTAAGTATAAATGAGTGTTCGCCGCGTGTAAATAGTTAAGTTGATACTTTTATGTTTTATGATACAAAATATGTGGTATGTCAAATAAGCAAAGTACAAATAAGTTTACTAGTGCTTATTCGATGCAAGCAATTTGCCTTTTATTTTGCCTAAATATACAGCATATTTAAAGAATTCCTAAAAAAAAATCACCCAACCTACCTCTATTCACTTGACAGGGGGGGGGGGCAAATGATGTATAATACAAATATATATGCACAGCCGATTGATTGCACGTGTTTGTTTTCGTTGCTTTGTGGCTGTCCTTACAAATGCTTACGACAGGGGAGACGGAGTTTTGTATACTATTTGTGCCTACATCATACTAAATTTGGTATTTGCCACAATGCTTGAGCGTAAAAAGCACATCATTGCGGTCATTTTCCATTCAATGATGTTTTTCGGTACGCTTACCCTGTTGGTACTTTGTGCGGAGAACGGCGTTTTGGCAGACTCTGCATGCAATTTCCTTGGCGAACGGTACTACCGCATTGTGCTGACCATGATGAGTACATCGGACGTCAGTATCTTTGTTCCCTTTGCCGTGGCGGAGCTACTTGTTGTGATACAAATGGCGGTGGTGGCGTTTTTCATCGCTATGCGCATCGTCATTCGCCTGCGTGACAGTGCAGATGCCAAGCAGGAGGAGTTCGACCGCCAAACGAACAAACCCGTATGCCACACAAAGTGCGCTGTTTTGCGCAAGTTGTGCTACTTGTTTGCTGAAATACGATGTTAGTATTCTTGTTTTTTATGTCGGCGTTTACAAAAGACGCACCTTGGTATAGGGGCGTTTGTCCCCATGCCTACATTAAAAAAGGAGAATATTTTATATGAAACTTAATAAAAAACGCGGCTTTACAATTGTAGAGCTGATCATTGTCATTGCTGTAATTGCTATTCTTGCGGCAGTGCTTATCCCCACGTTTGGCGGACTGATCAACAATGCGCAGGAAGCTAAAGATACCGCAAATGTACGTATGCTCAACCAAGCGTTACGTGCGGACACCAGCGTAAACAAACACGACACAATGCACCAGGCAATTGCCGCGGCGCAGAACCACGGTATCGACGTAACTCGTCTTACCGCAACAGTCCCCGGCAACGTAATTTTGTGGGACAGCGAAAACGACCTGTTTGCCTACTACAAGGTTGGAGAAAAGGGCGAGATCGGAGAGATTAGCTATATTCCGGAGTTCAAGCCCGCAAGCAAATTGCAAACGGCATACAAGTTTTGGAAAGTAAGTAAGGATGTTGCCGACCTCAAGGGCAGTTACAGTGTATATTGGAACGGCGACAACATGACCACTGCGGAAGTGACTGTCGGTTTCGATGCCGGCGTTGCGGAAGTGGGCGAAGTGAAGTATCTGCGCACAACAGGCGACGCTCAATCGGTTATCATTCGTACAAACGGCGGCAGTCTGACAGTCAATGCTCCTGCCGACAGCGTTGCTCACTATGGCAAGGCAAGCAAGGTAGACGTAGTTGCCGTTGCCGGCGCAACCTACAACGAGTACGGACAAGTCGGCTACATGCAAGTAGCCAGCGGTCGCGTAGTTGTGGATTCGGCTAGCGACGTCAAGGTTGGCGCAGTGCTTGTAGTTGCCGCACAAAGCGGAAATGCCAACGACGGTGTAAAGTTGGAAGTAAACAAGTCCGACGTTCAAGTTGCCAAGGAAAGCGGAGCAAAAGTAAACGAAGTTGTAGTAAACGGCACGGCGGTGACGGAGGTTAAGGTCGCTACGGACGAAGATAAGAAACAAATGCAAGCTCAATACGGTACTTTTGCAAATGGTACGGGTACCGAAGCCGATCCCTATCAAATTGCTAACTCGGCGGAATTGAAAGCACTGTCGGACAAGACGAACGATGGCAGCTTGGGTACTGGCAAACACTACGTTCTTGTTGCCGACATCGACATGGCTAATGTAGAATTTGCACCTATCGGTACTGTAAATCACCCTTTTAACGGCGTATTTGACGGACAATATCACACTGTCAGTAACTTGACAATAAACAGCACAACCGGCGATGACGGTTTGTTTGGTTTTGTAAAAGGCGACGAAAACGTCGTTGACTTCTGTTCCAATTGGAACGTAAACGGCTACAACTACGACATGTCTGGTTTGGGCAATGGCTACACTGCGGAAATTAAAAACCTTGTCGTAGAAAAAGCAACAGTCAAGACCGCCGCCGATAAAAAGGCTACAGGTGCAGTTGTCGGCTCGGCAATCTATGCAAGTGTAACAAATATAACTGTTAAAAACTCGAATGTGGAAGGTCATAAAGGTGTAGGCGGCGTAATCGGTAACATTGACGGCGCATATGTAAACAACTGCTCCACAGACAGCTCGACAACAGTCTTTGCACGTGTATACAACGTAGGCGGTATCATTGGCACTACGGCTAATACAAACAGTAGTAATCTAGATAAGGCGTCGGGTGTATTTAACTGCAAAAATCATGCGGTGGTTACGAAAAATGCACATGACGGATATGCTGCAGGTATTTTAGGTAGTGGACAAAACGGAAAAGAGAATGTCATTTCCGGATGTATCAACTATGGTAAAGTAGTTGTTAAAAATACCGTAAATGAAAATAGTACTAGTTCGTCTTATGGCGTTGGCGGTATTCTAGGCTCTGCTAGTGGCGTAAAACTGGTATTGAATTGTATCAATGAAACGACTGCTACATTTGAAATTGAAAAGGGAAAACTTGAAAAGGGATTTGTAAATGCTGTTGCTGGTATCTCTTTCTATGGAAGCGGCAGTACATTCTACACCTGTACAAACAAGGCAAGTTTTTCTGTTCCGGCAAATAGCGTAGCAGGTATAACCGTATCAGAAGGCGCAGACTTGATTGCTTGCAGCAATAGTGGAAAATTGCAAAATACGCTTCTCTCTTCCGCTGTTTATCAGTTGTCGGCAGACCAGAGTTTGATAGAAATAGAAAATCAAACCTTTGCAACCGTTGCCGAATTGCAAGCTGCTATCGAACAACAAAAGAATACGTCGGATAAGAAAAAGACGATTGTCTTGACGGAAATAACCGTGACAGACAACAGCGGCGTTCTTACTTTGCCCGATGGTATCGAAACAATCATTGCCGATACAAAGGTTTGCGACAGCGTCGTTATCTCCGACAGTTTGCTGACTGTCGACATGGTTGGTCTTAATCAAACAATCTCCACAAGCAGAACGAAAACTATTATTTTCGGTGGAAAAAACACTACAATTACCGTAAATGCAAACGTTACAGTCGACTTAATCAAGTTGAGCGGTAACAATGTCAAACTTGTAAACAACGGAACTGTCGGTACAGTATCAATTGAACAACGCGCAGAAGTTGTTGAAGTGGAAAACAACGGAACAATGAATCGTTTTGATATGGTAGCCACATCTGCAAAAGTGTTGCTGACAAATAAGGGTACTATTTCAAGAACCGATGACAAACACACAATTCATGTTGAAAGTGCGGGTGAGTTGGAACTTCGCAACTATGGTACAATTTCCGGCAAGGGCAACAATCCTTATGCGTTGTTGTTCTATGACAGTTGCAGTGTCAAGATGTATGCTTATAGCGGCAGTACAGTTACAGGCGGATTTGCGCCCTATCGTGGACAACACTCCATAACAATCTACTACCAAGACGGTACAACGATTGACGGACGTGCTTGGACAACCGTAGCAAATGAAAAATATGGTGTGGCTGTACAGCTTTTCAAATAGACACTTTCAAGGTGTAAAAAAAAGTGGGGTCGACCTGTTCGGGTCGACCCCACTTTTGTAATATTAAGTGGTTGTCTGTTTTATCTTGTAATGTTAGCGGCAACTATCTGTTTTTGTATTCCAGGTAGCACAGCACTGCAAACACTATGCCCGTTACCGCAAAGCCGAGTGCCAGCGCAACAAACAAAATAATAAGCAACACCTTGTATACTACCAATTGACTTACGGCATACAGCACGCACAGCACGGCGGCAAGCACTACCAACTCCAATGCAAGCAAAATTGCCAAACACAGCCGTATGTTGTTTTTGGTTTGCGTTCTCGTCAACTTGTCGGCGTTTTGCAGGTTGATGTTGACCAGTCCTTCGCCTCGCAATGCCTGCATCAGCAGTTCCGACAGGCGTGTGGGTAGCAACGCAACCTTTCTCGACGATACGTATGCCGTTTTCAGTTGCCGCAGTATGTCGGAGGGTTGCGGTTCGTCCTGCTGTTGTCCGTTGACGTGGTTGGCTAGTACCGTCATCAGGTTGACGGAGTTGTCAAGCGCAGACACCGTTTCTTGCAAAAGTATCAGCGCGCGACACAGCACGGTTATGTTTTCCGGAAGTATCATGCCGTGACGGTTAATTATATTCATAAATTCCGTCAACAGCTCCGCCATATCGAATGTAGCAATGGCTTGATTGGCGTGTTTTTTCAGCAAAAAATCGATGTCACGGTACAGAGCAATGTGGTCCACGTCCTTGGTGGTGCGCACGATTGTCAGCACAAGGTCCTTTACTTCGTAACTGTCTTCGGCAATCACTGCCTTGACCATCTTGCGGTACACGGCAAGGTCGTTTTCCGACAACACGCCGACCATACCGAGATCTATCCACACGATTTTGCCGCCGCGCACCAGTATGTTGCCGTTGTGCGGATCGGCGTGGTAAAAGCCGTTGTCCAATGCCTGATGCATGTAGTTTTCCACCAGCTTTTGCGCTATTTCCGCCGTGTCGTAGCCTTCTGCACGAAGTTTGTCGGGGTCGGACAACTTGATGCCGTCCACGAGTTCCATTGTCAGCACGTGCGACGTGGTGTATTTGCGATATACCTTGGGGAAGGCAACGTAGGCAATGTCGCTGTTGGTGGCTGCCATTGTGTCCAGGTTGTCGGCTTCGTTAAGGAAGTCGGTTTCTCGGTCCATTACATGCCAAATTTCCTCCGTCATTTGTTGGAGGTCGACGGAGGTTGGCAGCACGGGCAGCAACTTGATGTATTTGATTGCCGACAAAAACAATTCCATGTCTTGCGTAATTGTTTCGCGGATGTTTTTGCGCATTACTTTAAGTACCGCTTCTGTGCCGTCTGTCAGACGTGCGCGGTGCACCTGCGCAATGGAAGCCGACCCGATTGGCACGGGATCGATTTCGGCAAAAACATCGGTGGCGCCAAGCTCGTCGGTAATTATTTGTCGTACTTCTTCGTAGGGCATCGGCTTGACGTTGTCTTTCAGTTTGACAAATTCGTCGGCATACGCCTTTGGGATAAGGTCGGGGCGAGTGCTAAGCACCTGCCCGATCTTGACAAACGTGGGTCCCAACTCCTCCAATACCACACGGATGTCGGCAGGAGTGTGATTCTTAGCAATCTTGTGACGTGACAGTACCTTGATTATTTGTTTAAGTCGTCGGTTCATTGTCCTTGTTGTCGGCGGCAGGGTCGGTTGACGGAGCGTTTTGCGCCGTCAGTTTGGCAATCAACGCCGCCTTTTCCTCCGGAGTCATTTTGTCTACTTGTTTCATCAGCTCGTCGGCGGTGGGTTGTGCGCCGTCGTCCGTTGCGGACGTTTGCACCGTCACCGTGACGATGTTGTTAAGTTCTTCGCGGATTCTGCGTTGCAGTTCCTCGTTTTTGACCTTGCATTGTCCCATTGTTTCACGACCGCGGTCGGCGGCTTGGGTCAAGGTTTTTTGTACAAAGTCTGCGCCCATGGCGGCAAGACCCAGCGTTGCATATGCCATTTCTTCCAATTGTTTCGTGATATCCATAGTGTTTTGCCAAGTTTGCAGTCGAAGTGTAAGTTACGGTTGTTGCCTACTCCATCGGTGTTGCGGCCGTCGTTTGTGTTGCCCGACGTGGCGTTTGCCGCTACAAGCTTGGTATACCTCCTTGTTTTGATGTCACCATTATACGACAACTTTTTGCATTTGAAAACAGACAAATTACGACAGGTGTCTAAAAATTTGACAAATGTTTCAATTTGGTTGTTTTCTTTTGCGCGCGCTTATCGTATAATGTACACGGTACAAAAGGAAGTAAACGTATATGAGTCAGTTTAAGCAAATAGTAGTGCAAATACACGTAGACAACATAGTGCGGTCGTTGCGTACTGCGCCGCAGCAGGCTGTGCGCCGATTGGTGGAGCTGGGGTTGAGTATTTGCGACAATCCCGTTGTCAAACGGCAAAAGGAACAGCTGTGCGCCACTCTGTCCAAGTTGGTGGACGAAGGACGTATAAGCGAAGTAAAGCAGTGGTTTGCCGATACGTTTATCGGCAAAAGCTAAAACAATGCGGCAAAGCGGCAGGCTTGTTGCGCCATGGTTTTGGCAGACGTGTGCTTGTCGTCAATACACCAACTTGTCACAACTCCAGTCAATCCGTTGGCAAAGAAATCGGCCTCGAGGTCGGTTTCTTTTATTTTGCCGTCGGTCAGGTCGACAAGTAAACTTTTGGCAAGAGTGCCGAAGTACGCCGCAAAGTTGTCGCGCGCACGACTGTCGAATAATTTTCGGAAGAATTTGCGTTGTTTGTCAAGTTCGTCGAACAGCGACTCGAATGCTTGCTCCGCGCTGCCGTTGTCCAGCATGTCGGCAAAGGGCGCAAACAGCTCGGTGTAGAAGATGTGGTTGACAAGATCGTACTTGTCGGCAAAGTGGTAGTAGAATGTTTGTCGGTTGACGGTTGTGCGCTTGGCAATCTCGTCTACGGTCACTTCGTCGAAGCCTCGTTGCTCGACAAGTGACTTAAACGACGCTACTATTGCACGTTTGGTCAAATCTCGTGCCGCCATGTGGCTACCTCCTTTGCAGATTTTGTGCGCTGCCTGCAACAAAGCGTTGCGCCTACATTGTGTATTATGTGCAGAAATGCCGTAACAAAACGGGTTTGACGTTGCGTGCGCGACGGTGTCGCATCTTGTCGCAAGTGCGTTTCTTTTATCGCATGCAGGGCGTGGCAAATACGCCGTCGACTACATTATACAATACAACAATTCAGCCGTCAAGGGGTACTTGGCGGCTGTTTGGATTTGTTGATTTGTGTTCTTGCAATACTAGTCGTGTTTGCTGTCGGTGGTATTGTTTGTGGTATTGTTTGTGGTATTGTTTGTGGTATTGTCGGTGGCATTGGCGTCGGCGTTGTCGGCGGTGGTGTCGGCGGTGGCCTTGGCTCTTTTATGCGACAAGTATGTTTTCATCAAAAGGGTGATGTCCTTGTCATCCAAAAACGGATACAAACAATCGAGATCGATATTCGTATTAGGGTTTTGAATGTAGAATTCAACCGCTTGGTGTAGTGCATTGTCCGAAACAAACGGAATCAACGTCTTTGCAATGCGCCCTTCGTGCAATTCTTTCAGAAACTCGTCATCAACAAACACGTCGTCCAAAAACGGCAAAAACGCCGACGTGGATATGTGTTTTTCGGGATGAGCCAGGGCAAATTTGTACAGCTGCCCGACCTGTTGCTCGCTTGCAAAGGGCAGCAGCGATGTGACGGACAAGTCCGTAATCGTGCCGTCGACAATGCCGTCGACTATTTGTTGCAAGCCTTCTTCGTCCAAAAACGGTAACATATTTGCTATTTTCATATTTACATTTCTCCTTTTATGTTTTGAAACCATGCGCCGTGCGTCAACACAAACGTCGGCGAAGTTCGCTCTGTCGGGTTGACAATGCGTGTGCCTATGTATAAGTCCGACAGACGGTAGTCAAAAACTGATTTCATCGTTTACCTCCGATATACTTCCTTTCGTCAGGCGTCAATTTGTGTGCAAGAACCGCCATATTAGCCGACACTTTGCCGTCTTTAACCGCTTTAAGTAACATAATGCGTTCCTGCGGCATAAAGACGTCGAAGTGCTCGGCAAAGTCGTAGTTTACTTTGCCGTCGGCAATTTGTTTTACCACGTACATGCGGCTGTGCCCGGCAAAGATGTCGTTTGCGTCGATGTCTACCGGTGCGCCAAGCGAAAGCAACCTTTCAAAACTGACATCAAATAATGCGCAAAGTTCGGCAATGTTGTCTATCGACGGCGCAGCAAGTCCGCACTCCCATCTGGATACGGCTTGGTGCGACACGCCCAGCAATTCCGCCAATTTGTCCTGGCTGTAGCCGTCGCGCGTTCGCAACTCATGTATGTTGTCGCCTATTTTTTGTAGGTCAAGCATCGTGTGTCCTCCTTGACAACGTCGGGTGGCGTTGTCTGTTTGTCGTTGTCGAAAGTCGCACCGCGCCATGCATGCTTTGGCGACGCTGTTTTTCGATTGACAAGCATATTGTAACGCAAACTTTCGCCAAATACAAGCAATCGTTGGTTGCAAGTGTGCGTAATACAAAAAAACGTCCGACGTAGTGGTCGAACGTTTTGCGGTCAGATGACTTATCAGTAGATGTAAATGCGTTTTTTGAGATATTCTTTCAAATCGGCAAGGGGAACTCGTTCCTGTTGCATGGTGTCGCGATCGCGTACCGTTACGCAACCGTCGGTTTCGGTGTCGAAGTCTACCGTCACGCAGAAGGGCGTACCGATTTCGTCCTGGCGGCGGTAACGCTTGCCTATGCTGCCTGCCTCGTCGTAGTCGCAGGTAAATTCTTTAAGAAGGTCGGCATACACTTCGTTTGCCTTGTCGGCAAGCTTCTTGGACAGCGGCAATACGCATGCTTTGTAGGGAGCAAGTTCGGGGTGCAGGTGCAGTACAACGCGTGTGTCGCCTTCGCCGACTTCTTCTTCGTCGTAGGCATTGGCAAGGAAGGCAAGAAACGCACGGTCTGCGCCGAGTGACGGCTCGATGACGTAGGGTATGTAGCGTTCGCCCGTAACGGGGTCGGTGTAGTCGAGAGTGGTGCCGCTTACTTCGCTGTGTCTTGTCAGGTCGTAGTCGGTGCGGTCGGCAATGCCCCACAGTTCGCCCCAGCCGAAGGGGAACTTGACTTCGAAGTCGGTTGTCGCCTTGCTGTAAAAGCACAATTCTTCCTTGTCGTGGTCGCGCAGGCGAAGGTTTTCTTCCTTCATGCCAAGGTCAAGCAACCATTGTTTGCAGAAGTTTTTCCAGTACTCGAACCATTCCAAATCGGTGCCGGGCTTGCAGAAGAATTCCAGCTCCATCTGTTCGAATTCGCGTATGCGGAAGATAAAGTTGCCCGGGGTGATTTCGTTGCGGAAGCTCTTGCCTACTTGTCCGATACCGAAGGGAATCTTGCGGCGGGTGGTGCGCAACACGTTTTTGAAGTTGACAAAGATGCCTTGTGCCGTTTCGGGGCGCAAGTATACCGTGCTGGTGCTGTTTTCCGTCACGCCGATAAATGTTTTGAACATCAGGTTGAACTTGCGTATAGGCGTAAAGTCGCACTTACCGCACACGGGACAGTGGATTTGGTGGTCGATGATGTACTGCGACATTTGCTCGTTGCTCATGCTTGCAACGGGTACGTCTTCGCCGTGCTTGGCTTGGTATTCCTCGATCAGATTGTCGGCGCGGTAACGAGTTTTGCAACTCTTGCAGTCCATAAGGGGGTCACTGAAACCGCCAAGGTGTCCGCTTGCTTCCCATGTTTTGGGGTTCATAAGTATAGCCGAGTCGATACCGACGTTCAAGGGGTTTTCCTTGACAAACTTGCGATACCAAACTTGCTTGATGTTGTTTTTCATTTCCACGCCAAGGGGGCCGTAGTCCCACGAATTGGACAGGCCGCCGTAGATTTCGCTGCCGGCGTACACAAAGCCGCGGCCTTTGGCAAGATTGACGAGTTTATCCATTGTAAGTTGAGCCATATTTTCTCTCCCGTTGTTGTATAATAATATATGTGTACATTGTAGTTTTTCGGCGGGCATTTGTCAAGCAAATTGACCACAACTTGTCCGCGGTACAAACAAGAAGAGTTTTATAAGTGCAATCATTTGCATAAATGCCGATTTTGTGGTATAATGCAATGCAGAATGAGCTGAAATACTACGCTCTGTCTTACCCGATAAGGAGGTAAATGCATGAAAATGAACAATCTTGCCGTAAGGCAATTGGAAAACAAAGCCGCAAACGGTCAAATGTCCATTGGCGAAAACAGCCGTCCCGCAACGTACACGGGCGTGATTGTCAAGAGTTTGATTTACGGCATAATTACAATCGCGCTGGCATTGGCGTCCTACTTTATCATGAGCAATGCGCTCAACACGGGCGACGAACAAACGCTGTATATTTTGCTTATGATTGCAGGCTTCTCCGGCATACCGATGTTTATACTGTCGCTTGTCATCGGCTTTGTACCCCAAAGCGTGACGGTGTGCGGCTTTATCTACACGGCATTGCAAGGTGTGTTGTTGGGTACGTTTATTTGCCTTGTCGACATAGTTTTTCCCGGGCTTGCGCTTGTGGCAGTACTGGGTACGTTGATTGTGTTTGTCGTTGCGCTGTTGCTTAACAAGGTGTTGGAAGTGCGCATTTCAAGCAGGTTTTTGCGCGGAGTGCTGATTGCATTTGTCAGTTTGTTGATTGTCAGCGCGGTAATCGGCATTATTTATGCGTTCAATCCCGACTTCTTCTACCTATATTGGTGGATTGAAATCATTGTTTCGGCAGTCTGCATCATCCTAGCAACGATCATGCTTATGTCCGACTTGCAAAGTGCCGAAGCCATAGTCGCAGGCAGTGTTGACAGAAAGTACGAGTGGAACGTTGCGTTTTCCATCGTCACAACGCTTATCTACATCTATTGGGAAATTCTGGAACTGTTGATCCGACTGGCAGTTATCTTCGGTAAACACAAAGACTAGTTGATTGACGGGACCGACGGCTAAAACGTCGGTCCTTTGCATGAGAAAAGCGTGTTAAACTGCGTCGGCAACAACAGCGCGAAGCAGTGATTTGACCAATGCAATGCATTCAAGGTTGCATATTGTAGGCGCACCTGCCTGCAAAGCGTTGTTGGTTTTTGATAAGCGTCGACGAAAAACGCATACGTATACAAAATTTTACTACGAAATACCGTTTGTCGGTAACAACAAGGAGAAAATCGATATGGACAAATTACGCAAAAAAGCAGGCTTTATATGTGATATGGACGGCGTTATTTACCACGGCAACACATTGCTTAACGGCGTAAAAGAATTTGTGGAGTGGCTGCAAAGAAACAACAAAAGGTTTTTGTTTCTTACCAACAACAGTCAAAAGTCCCCCAAGGAATTGCAACAAAAGTTGCAACGTATGGGTTTGGACGTACCTGCCGACAACTTCTATACGGCGGCCCTTGCCACGGCCAGCTTCTTGCAAAGCCAAGGCGCAAGCACGGCTTACGTTATCGGTGACGCAGGCTTGACCAATGCTTTGTACGACGTGGGCATTACGATAAACGACGTCGACCCCGAGTACGTCGTTATCGGCGAAACGGAAAACTACAACTTTGAAAGTATCAAAAAAGCGACAATGCTTGTCAACAAGGGCGCACGTCTTATCGGCACCAATGCCGACATTACTACGCCGACGGACAAGGGCGAAGTACCTGCCTGCAAGGCACTCGTTGCACCCGTGGAGTACGCAACCAATCGCGCGGCTTATTTTGTAGGCAAACCTAACCCCTTGATGATGCGTGCGGCAATGGAGCGTTTTCACGCAGTGGGTATACACTCCGCCGACGTTGCCATGATCGGCGATCGTATGGACACCGACATTATCGCCGCCATGGAAAGCGGTCTGGATCCGATACTCGTTTTGTCGGGCGTGTCCAGTCGCGAAACGGTATCTCGTTTCCCCTTCCGTCCAAGGCTTATTCTCAACGGAGTAGGCGACATTCCCGACGGCGACAAGTAGATTTTGTGTCAGACGTTTTTTTGTTGCATTGCTTGCTCGGGAACACTCGGAAGTCGTTCGATGCAGTTCAAATTGACTTGGCGGCAAAGAAATGCTTCCGCAAAGGTCGGCACGAACGATTGCCGCTCGGGTGCAAAACGATTGACAATACGGACGATTTTTGATAAGATGTGAATACAAACAATCTTTCTCGATGAATTCGGAGAGGCGGATTACCTACGTACATCGACAAATCCTTGCATTTGTCCCAATCGGGGCGGAGCGACGATTTGTATTATATTACACGGTATTTTGCGCCTTTTCGCTTTTGCGAGGAGGCGTATTTTGTTTTCCGAACGCTATTTGTGCATTGCGAAACAAAACATGGAAACAGGCAAAAAGGAGGTAACAATGGTTCGTGTAGGCGTAGTGGCGGTATTTGTCACCGACAAGTCGGCAGTGCCCGGCGTGCAAAGCGTGCTGTCGGCGCACGGTAGCATTATTTGCGGTCGCATGGGTGTACCCGACGCTCAATCGGGTAAAAATGTAATTGCTCTCATTGTCAAGGGCAGCGTGGAGCAAGTTTCCGCATTGACGGGTGCGCTTGGCAGAATAGGCGGCGTTTCGGCAAAGAGTTTGCTGGGCAAGGAGGAGTAGTTGTTTTTAGTAAAGCAATTACAAAACCCGATTTTTATTTCGTGCATGGAATAGGCTTGTCAAACCTATGGTTTGTTCTGCCGAGGTTGCAAATACATACAAAATATATTACAAAAATTAATGGAGGTAACGTATGAAAAAATCACTTTCGATAATCACTTTGATTGTTCTTGTCGCGGCAATGACCTTTACGTTTGTTGCGTGTCAACCCAACAACTTGCCTGACGACAACACCGATCCGATAAGCGTGACGCTGTACACGCCCGACGGCGCACCGGCAATGTCTGTTGCAAAAATCATTGCCGACGGTAAAATCGGCAACATAACGGCGAAGGTAGAGATTGCACAAAATGCGCAGGACATAGTTGCAAAGGCTACCAAGGCCGAGCGCGAATTGGAATTGGCCGTGCTTCCCACCAATGCGGCGGCAACGGTTTACAACGCAACCAAGGGCGACTATGTGTTGTTCAGTATCAACACATACGGATTGTTGTACATCATGGGTACGGAACAAGTGTCCGATCTCAATGCGCTTAAAGGACAGGTTTTGTACAGTATCGGTTTGGGACAGGTGCCCCAATACGTATTTGACAAGGTGCTTGCTCATGCAGGCATCGAAAAGGTCAGCAACAGCGACGTTGCGGAAGAAGGAAAACTGGCGATAAAGTATGCCGACAATGCGCAGGGTATCAATCCGTTGCTGTTGCAGGGCAAGGCAAAGTTCGGACTTCTTGGTGAGCCTGCCGCAACTCAACTTGTTAACAAAGCCGCAGTGGCAGGCAAAACCGTTTACCGCTTGTTTGACGTGCAACAATTGTGGAAGGACGCCGTAGGCGGCACCAAGACGGGCTATCCGCAAGCATGCCTTATTGTAAAGAAGAGTTTGCTGGCAAACAAAACTTTTGCCAAAGCACTTGACGAAGCAATGTCGGCAAACGCCGCATACATTGCGGCAAACGTCGGTACGCTCAAAACCACCCTTGCCGGCGCAGGCAGCAAAGTGGACGTGGACTACACTGCGGAAATTGTTACTCGTTGCAACATAAGTTACATCAAAGCAAACAGCGACGGGCTTAAAGCGGAACTTGCCGCATATCTTGCCGAGTTCGGATTTTCCGCAAACGATACCAAGCCGTCCGACAAACTGCCCGACGACGCATTCTATTATGCTTTCGACTAAAAAACGTAATCCCTTCCTTTATCTACATTCTTAGTAGCAAGGTAAGTGCTTGGAGTTCGTTTGACGTAGTCCAAATCGATTTGACGGTGTAAAAATTGTTTTCCCGGGTTGGAAATACGTAAGGGTGCGGAAAGGGAAAGGCATCTTGAAAGAGTTTTCCCTTTCTCCGCAAGTATCACACAAAACACTTCACTAAAAAATGACAAAGAAAAAATGGCTGGACAACTTAATATTTGTTGTGGCTATGGCGTTGGCATTGGTTGCGCTGTGGAGTTTGGCGGCATTGGCTGTCGGCAACGAATTTGTGTTGCCAAACGTGTCGGACGTATGTCGCGAACTTGGCATTTTGCTTGCCGAGCCGAATTTTTACGCAAGCGTCGGTGTGACGGTGGGGCGCGCACTTGTTGCCTTTGCCTTGTCGCTTGTTTTGGCGTTGGCGTTGGCATTGGCGGCGCATCTTTTTCCGATAAAACGGCCGCTTGACGCAATTGTTACGCTGTTGCGTGCGTTGCCTACAATGAGCATAATCTTTCTGTGCATAGTGCTGTTTCCGTCAAAAGTAATCGGCGTGTTGGTTTCCGTTCTTGTGGCTTTTCCCGTGTTGTATGCGGCATTCGATTCGGCACTTGCCGAGTTGGCTCCGCTTGACGATATGTGCGCAGTGTTTGACGTGTGCCGACTAGATAAGGTACGTTATGTATATTTGCCCTATTTGCCCAAGCACACGTACACGCAGTGTAGCAGTACCGTTGCGCTGGCTGTAAAAGTGTGTATCGCAGGGGAAGCGTTGGCATTGCCTCGTAGCGGTATCGGTGTGGAAATGTACGTTGCCAAGGTCAATCTCGACACGGCGGCATTGCTTGCGTGGACGATTGCCGCGCTGGTTTGTTGTTACGTGATTGACGGCTTGTTTGCGCTGGGTAAGTGGATTTGTAAAAAAATCGCCGAAAATCGCGACCGTGCAGACGACAAGCAGTCACAATCTGCCGACAATGGCTTGATTTGCGAAAAGACAATCGACAAACCGTCCGAGAACGTTAAGTGCGACAACGACAGAACTGCCGATTGTGCCGAACGACTGTCGACAACAAGTCCGATTGTGCTGTCGGACGTTGGCGTTGCGTTTGGTGACAAAGTGCTGTACGAACACCTCGATATCATGTTTGCGGCAAACAAACTGCATGTTATTCTAGGTAAAAGCGGTTGCGGAAAAACCACACTTTTGAATGTTGTAGCAGGGTTAGTGTCGCACTTGGGCGAGGTAAGCGGTGCAAAACGTTGCTCGTATGTATTTCAGGAACCCAGGCTTGCCGAAACAACCGTGTCCGACAATTTGCAATTGGTACTGAAACGTAGGTGCCCCGACGGCAAGCTGCGTGCAATGCGAACAAACGATTTGCTCCGTCTTGCCGGGCTTGACGGGACAGCTAACAGACGTACCGTCACTTTGTCCGGGGGAGAGGCGCAACGTGTGTCGCTTGCACGGGCGTTTGCTTGCGACGGAGTGCTTCTTGCCGACGAACCGATGAAATCTCTCGATCTTGCCGTCAAGCGCAAGCTGTATGCCACGCTCGAACGATTGTTGACGGCAAGCCCGCGCACGGTGTTGTATGTCACGCACGACGTGGAAGAAGCGGTTATGCTTGCCGACGAAGTGTACATTGCCTCGAGCAGTCCGTGCAACTTGCAACATGTGGCAACGCTCGATACTCCTCGGGATTGTCGCGACCCTTGGAGCAGCCAAAGCGTCGCTTTGCGAAAAATGTTGGAAGATTTGGTGTAATGTCGTAGTGTGCGGATTAGTAACGGAAAGTTACGTCGCAATACGTCGAATGCAAATCGAATAATGTCGAATAAGAAAAGACTGACAATAATGTTGTCAGTCTTTTTGCATATTTGTCGAAACTTTTTTGTAAATACCGACGAACAGTTGACAATGTTGCCTAGTATAATAGAAATGTAAAAAACAACAAGGAGCAACAATGCAAGCTTCCGCCGAACGGCAACGCGGCAAACGCAGCCACGGCAGGAACCGACGATTGATACTCGACAAGGAGGCACATCATGACAAATACAACAAACGGCAAAATTACAAGTGTAACGATACGTGCGCGCAACGGGTCCTTTCGCTGTGCAAACGAAGGCTACGAGGACGCGCAGACTCTCACCATGCGTAGCGACGGCGTTGCGACGTTTGTTGCGCTTGGAACACGCACCGACGAGTACGGACACAGTGTATGCAACAGCGTTGTTCGTCGCAGTGTGGTGCGCCTGACAGATCAGCAAACACAAGCCGTCTTTTCAGCGTTTGACGGTGTACTCAAAAAGCGTTTCGCGTCTCGCCCTATGGCAAGTTTTTGGATGGCAGACTCCATTGCCGACGAGTTTGTCATACGCTATGACGGCGCAACGGTGTTTTACGGTATGAGTATGGACGGCGACTGCGACGACGTGTCGGCAGTGTACGCGTTGTTGCGTAATACCCTGAAAATCCCGTCGCTGCTAGCATTTGCCGCACCCGGCGCTCAACGTGCCTTTCGCCGTTTTCGCCACGCGAAGTAGCGGTGGTCGTGCTTTCAGCCGCCCAACAGCTTGTTTACCACAAGGGCGACAACTGCGCCAAGCGCGGCAAAGACTATGCGCCAAAAGAAAGTATTGACAAGTTCGCGCCTGCGTTGTACCATTTCACGCTTGAAGGCTTTGCCTTTTTGTTTGAGGGTGATGACGTTTACCGTTTCTCCCTTGCGGTCGCTTTTGGTACACTCGAAGTAACCGTCGTACTCAAGTTGTTTCAGTATCACGTCTACGTCGGCTTCGGTCAGTTTGTACTTTTCGGGTGTAGACGAAATGATGCGCCCGTCGCTGACTATGGCGCAGTCGTTGTTTGTTTTGCAGATGTCGTATATGGCGCGCATGACCGCCACTTCTTTTTTGTTAAGCATGGTATCCTTTTATTTATCTCTCTGTAATTGCGAAATCGTTGACCGAAATCGCACTTGTGTCCGATGTTGCCCGACATACTATGCCATCGTTACGTTTAAAGCAATTTTCCTATCAGCGTTGCTACGAACGCTCCCAGAAACGCCGCCAAAAACACGCACCCCAACAACAACCATAGTTGCCCGTTGGCTATTTGCGCCTTTTCGACGTGTTTGCGCTCGGTGCGAAAGTATGTTTCCGTCTTGACGGTCAGACAAAGGCATACTTCGTCCTTGTCCTGATACTTGACGTCGATGTAGTCGTTGTCTTTAAGGTAGCCTAGTATTCCGGATATGTCGCGTGTGCCGACGTCGGTACGTTTGGGCAGTTGTTGCGTAATCTCCGACTTTGTCAGCACGGTGTAGCCGACGGGCGCAAGCCGTTGCAGTGCGGCAAGTACGTTTTCGTATTTTTTGTCAAGCATATTTACCCCTTTGTTTGGTTACGTATTCGTTGTTTGTTTCGGATTTGCGATGTGTAAAAATGTCTTTCAATCGCCATGCGTCAATTATACTTTGTCGCGACGGCTTTGTCAACAAAGATTTGTGTAACTTTACCGTGCGCGATTTTCCCAAAAGAGTTGAAAAAACGGCGTATTTGTGGTAATATTTATATGTATGTACAATTTAGTACTTCAAATTTCGTAAACGGAAGCAAATAATGAAAAACTTTGTTACTTTTGAAGGCTGTGACGGCGTAGGCAAGACCTACCAGGTGGGTTTGCTTAAACAATATTGCCGTGAGCAAGGTATATCAAACGTGGTGTTTACCCGCGAGCCGGGCGGCAGTAGCATTGCCGAGCAGATTCGCAACATAATACTCGACGCCAAAAATGCCGAAATGGACGATATGTGCGAAGCGTTTCTGTACGCCGCCGCACGTATACAGCACCTGCACGACATCGTGCGCCCTGCGCTTGCCGAGGGCAAAGTGGTGTTTTGCGACAGGTTTGTCCATTCATCCTACAGTTATCAGGGTTTGGGGCGCGGATTGGGTTACGACCGCATTGTTGCGCTTAACAAACTTGCCGTGGGCGACTGTATGCCGCAGTTTACCGTGTTTTTGGATCTGTCTCCCGAAGCGGCTTTTGCACGTAAGGGCGGCGCGGACAAAACCGACCGTCTGGAAAACGTTGACATCGACTTCCACCGCAGGGTGTACGAAGGCTACCGCCGAGTGATTGCCGAGGATCCGTCGGCGTTCGAAGTAATCGACGCGTCGGGTACTGTCGAGCAAACGCAGGCGCTCATTCGTGCCGCGCTTGTCCGTCGCGGAGTGTTGCCATGTTGAAGACTGACCCCAACGTCGGCGGACTGTTGCAATGCGCCTTTGCCGAAGGACATGTCGGACATGCTTACATAGTGGTGGGAGAAAAGCAAACTATCCCTGCGCTTTTGCGAGAGTGCGCGACGATTGTAATGAACCCTGCTCACATCGTCGATGACGGCGAGATTTGTCACAGAGTGGTGACGGGACAACATCAGGATGTCATCTCGTTGCCTGTCGACAAGACAAAAAATCGTCTTACCGTTGCCGACATAAATCTGCTTGTGGAAGAAAGTTACAAACGCCCTGTGGATGACAGCAGTGTCGCGCGTGTGTTTACTTTGGACGCTACGGGATCCGTTTCAGGACAAGGTTGCGAGTTGTGGCAAAACAAACTGCTTAAAACTTTGGAAGAACCGACCGAAGGCGTGTTCATTTTTGTCGGAGTTACCGACGTCGAAGGTTTGTTGCCAACGGTGCGTAGCCGCTGTCAGATTTTGCGCCGCAGCATACACACCGTCGCGCAGGTTTGCGACGAGTTGCGCGCCGATGGGTTCGATTTGCGTACCTGTCAGATTGCCGCAAGCGTGTCCGGCGGAAGCCTTGCCGAAGGCAAACTGGTGCTAAACAATCCTGCCGTAATTGCCGCGTGCGAACGTGCCGTTTTGTTTGCTCGTGATATGACAGGTACCAAAAACGCACTGCGTTACGTTTCGCCCGTGGTGCAAAATAAAGATACCGTATACGATTTTTTGAGATTTTTACAGGTGATTTACCGTGAAAGTATCGTTTCGCGGGTGTCGCCGGATTTGTGTATGCTGACTGCAATGAGCGACGAAATTG
>CAKQXG010000009.1 GCA_934281515.1 uncultured Clostridia bacterium
GTCCAGCCCTCTTTCAGACTGACGTATTCTACCGTCATCAGCGAGCCTGCGCTGTCCTTGGGGTACTTCAATATTTCGTTGATTTGCGCACGCGTTTCGGGGTCGGACGTGTTGATGATACGTTTGACTACGCTTGCAGGCATTTCTTCGATGATGTCGACGGTATCGTCAAGGAACATCTCGTCAAATACCGCTTTCAATTCGGCGTCGGTAAAGCTGTTCAGCAACATTTCCTGACTGTCGGAGCTCATCTCGACAAACGTTTCCGCTGCATTCTCCTTGGAGAGTAATCGAAAAACCACCGGCATTTCGTTTTCGGGGAGTTCCTCCAACAACATTGCGGTGTCTTGTGGTCTTTCGTCGTTTACCAACGCTTTTATCTCGCGGAAGTTCCGCGCTTCGAGCAGTCGGGCAATCTTTTCCGAAAGTTCCAGGATTTCGTTTTCCATATTACTACCTCCTTTGTCGATAAATATTTGCGGGAAAGCCGCTTGTTGCAAAAAGCGACTTGGCATATCCGTAATCGGTGCTTGTTGAGTGTTTCCCGCAACCCTTTACAAAAAAAAACTTGGCGTAAAGGGCATTTTGTGCAACAAAACAAAAAAGTCCGTGCTTGTAAAAAGCTCGGACATTTGAAATCAATCGATACGTTTCTAAAAAATGCGGGACATACACACAACCGCTGACGGAAACGTCGCCTTACCATTACAAGCTTTAGCATCGTCGGGCGGTGTAGTTGCGTTAGGTCATGCCTTGGTTTCGACATGCCCTGTTGACCATTCGTTAAGTGTCTCCACAAAATAAAGACGGCAGCAACCCGTATCCCGACGGTAGCCTCACCTACCGGGGATATTAAGTTTTTTTGCGACGTGGGCGACCGTGGTGTACGCAACGTTTGTTTTGTCACGACGCAGCAATCGTTACGCCTATCGTCACTGCAAGTATAAGTCTTTTTTGCGCCCTTGTCAATCAATTTATACTATGTTTTTTGTATTGCAAGTGTGCAACAATTGACTTTTGTGCCGCAGTGTGGTATTATTTAGCCAATCTCGTCGGCACACTTCAAGGAGCGCGTATGAAAGAGTACTATCTCAATCGTTTCAAATGGATATTCAACTACACAAGTCGCAACTTCTGGTACGTCATTGCCAAGACATTGTGTATTATCGTCGGCTTGCCGATTTATGCGGCGGTGTTTGCCGTGGAAATGGTGCTGACCTTTGTCAATATGCTGTTTTGCTGGATACCTGTTTTGCGCGTACTGATCACCGTCATTTGCAAAGGTACGATACTCATCATTGACAAACTGTATTACATTTGTATATTGACCGACCTTGGCAAGTTCCGTGACGCAGTGATGTCGGTTGACGACGAACAACGTTTTGCCGACGTGCAGTACACAATATCCGACGACGAACAGGACAGTGCCGACCTGCATACGGACAAAGATTCCGACAATCAATAATTAGCTCTATGCAAAAGGACTGCTTGAGATTGTGTCTCTTGCAGTCCTTTTTTGTTGCCTTGTACTACTTTTCTTCGTAGTCTTTGCAGTAGTGCGCGGTGTCACAATCTTTGCACGGTGTAACCGTGATCTTGGACAGCTTGCATACGGAGTCTTTGGCGTTGTGATGTTTGCAAGCGCAAACGTCGCACATAATGGTTTGATTCTTCATTTATTTTTACCTCCTGTGGTATTTACAGTTTGCCCCTGTTGCGCCGTTTTGATACGTCGCGTACGCAAAAAATAAACAAAACAGTCGTCAATCGGCATTTTGCGCGATAGATATCTCGTCCCGATTGTATGGTCAACCGACAGACAACGTCCTAAAACATCGAAAGTGACAAAATATTGCATTTTTGATTTGACGAAAGACATATTTTAGGATATAATTACAAGGTAAAAGTGTCAAAATTATGTTTTTTAGTCCGTTCGGCTTGCTATCGAAGCGTGTCGACGGGTGTATTTTCCGCAAGGAGTAGAGTATTATGAAAGTTCTTTTGTTACAAGATGTCAAGGGACAAGGAAAAAAAGGCGAAATCATCAACGTATCCGACGGATACGCCAACAACTGTCTGCTTAAAAAAGGTTTGGCAAAAGTTGCCACCGCCGACACGATAAACGCCGTTGCCATTCATGACCAGGCAGTTGCCAAGCAACGTGCCGCCGAAAAGGCAGCCGCCGAGCAAGCCGCAAAGAAACTCAAAGGTCAGGTCGTCAAGATTGTCGCCGACAAAGGTACGCAGGGAGGCAAGCTGTACGGCAGCATAACGGGCAAGGAAATTGCCGAAGGGCTTTGCGCCATGGGCTTTGAAGTGGACAAGAAACAAATCGTCCTGAAAGACCCCATTCGTGCTGTAGGTACCTATCCTGTCACAGTCAAGGTGTATGCGGAGATTTTTGTTCCCGTCACGGTGATAGTAGAATAATTTTTTAAAACTTAGCCGACAAATTTTGCTTTTATTCGTCGATTTTCGCATTCGTCGCCGCTTGACTGTTTGCGAAAATCGGCATACAATACTATTGTTTGATAATCAAGCGTCCGATTACTATTCTTTTGTTGCGCTTGGCAATGCGTTATCCGATATACAAACTGAAATGATTTTGCCTGTTGTGGCTACCGTATTGCCGTATATTTTTATTTCAAACAATTCTGATTTTAAATACTTTTGGAGGATTGTCAAGTGAACAATTCATTTTCTAATATCGAGCAACTTACCGAAGCCGTCAACAATATGACGGTGGCTTCTTTGCGCGAAGTAGCGCGTGACTTCGGCATTGTACCGCGTAACCGCAAACGGGACGAACTTATCCGTATGATTATTGACGTGTACAACGGCGACATGCAACCCGAGGGACCCAAAAAGATGGGACGTCCCACCAAGGCCAGCATGGCACGCCAACCTGCTGCGGAGCCGACAATTGCCGAGCAAACACCTGCGCTTGCCGAAGTCGGGCAAGGTATCCTTGAAATAATGCCAGACGGCTACGGTTTTGTTCGTACGGAAAACTATTCCACGACCCCCGGAAAAGACTACTATGTGTCTGCCGGGATCATACAGCGCATGAATTTGCGCACGGGTGACAAACTGACCGCGGTACTTAAACAGTATCCCGACAAAACCGCACCGTCGGTAGTGTTTGTCAAGGAAATTAACGATCAGGTTTGCCTCGGATTGCGCCGTACGCCGTTTGACATGCTGGAAGCATGCTTCCCCAACGAGCGTATAAACATCGTTGCCGATCGCACGGACTACAGTTTGCGCGCATTGGACCTTGTTGCGCCTATCGGTAAAGGCACGCGCGGCCTTATCGTCGCGCCGCCCAAGGCAGGCAAAACGGTACTGCTTAAAAAGATTGCAAAAGCCGTTTCTCAAAACCATCCCGAAATTCACCTTACGGTACTGCTCATCGACGAACGTCCCGAGGAAGTGACCGACTTTAAGGACAGCGTAGACTGCGACGTAGTATACAGCACGTTTGACCAATCTCCGCAAAATCACACTCGTATTGCCGAAATCGTCATGTCAAACGCGCGCCGTCGTGTAGAGCAGGGGCAGGACGTAATGATTCTTATGGACAGCATTACTCGCCTTGGTCGCGCCTACAACCAGACAATAGAAATGAGCGGACGTACTTTGACCGGCGGTTTGGACATATCCGCATTGCAGGAACCCAAAAAGATGTTCGGTTCGGGACGTAACGTACGTGGCGGCGGTAGCCTGACGATTCTGGCAACCGCATTGGTTGAGACGGGTAGCAAACTTGACGACATAGTGTTTGAAGAATTCAAGGGCACGGGCAACATGGAAATCCGCCTTGACCGCCGCATGAGCGAAAAACGCGTATTCCCGGCAATCGATCTTAACCGAAGCGGTACCCGCAGGGAAGAATTGCTGTTTACTCCCGAAGAGATGGAAGGCATGATGCTGTGCCGTCACATGCTGTCAGGCGAGGATCCCGTGCGCGCTACGGAAGAACTGCTTGACATCATCATGGCGACTGCAGACAACAAAGAAACGGTGGAGATTCTGCGTAGACTAAACAGTCGTCGCGGAAAGAAATAAACTATGAAAACGGTCGTACTCGGTATGAGCGGCGGCGTGGACAGCGCGGTCTCGGCATACTTGCTTAAACAACAGGGCTACAACGTGGTGGCTCTGTTTATGCACAACTGGGAAGAAACCGCCGACGGTTGTTGTACCGCCGAACAGGATTTTGAGGACGTCAAACGCGTCAGCGACAAGATCGGCATACCGTACTACTCGGTCAACTTTGCCTCGGAATACAAACAACGCGTATTCAGTTATTTTTTGGACGAGTACCGTCGAGGTCGCACTCCCAATCCCGACGTGTTGTGTAATCGGGAAATCAAATTCGGTCCTTTTTTACAGTACGCAAAAGCGCTCGGAGCCGACTACATTGCCACGGGGCATTACTGCGGCATAAAGCACGAAAAAGGCGTACATTACCTGCTTAAAGCCGCCGATCAAAACAAGGATCAAACCTACTTCCTCAATCAACTGTCGCAAAATCAGCTTGCCGACGTGCTTTTTCCGCTTGCCGACATGCACAAGGACGAAGTACGCGCCATTGCCGACCGACTGGGACTTGTCAACGCTCGCAAAAAGGACAGTACGGGCATATGTTTTATCGGCGAACGCAACTTTCGTGAGTTTTTGCAAAACTATCTGCCAAACCAACCAGGCGACATTGTCGATCTTGAGGGTAACGTGGTGGGGCAACACATAGGATTGATGTACTACACGCTCGGTCAACGTCGCGGTCTGGGACTTGGCGGCACGCATGAAAGTCAGAACAGGTGGTTTGTGGTAGAAAAGGACATGCAGGCAAACAAACTTGTTGTGTCGCACGGCGACGAATCGGTGCTGATGTCTACGTCGCTGACGGCTTCTACGCTCAACTGGATACCCGAACCGCTAGGAAAAGACTTTACTTGTTGCGCCAAATTTCGCTATCGCCAAAGCGAGCAGTTGGTGGACGTGCATATCAACGACGACGGCACATGTCGGGTGGACTTCCGCGAGAAGCAACGCGCCGTTACCCCGGGACAATTTGTTGTGTTTTACAACGATACAAGGTGTCTCGGCGGCGGCATAATAGAAACCGTTACCAAGTAGCAGTGTTGACAATCGGTAACTGAATTTTGCATACGTATCGGGATTTTTGTGACAAAAGCGGCGTTTTGATAAAAGCCAGAGTCTGCAAATGCAACGTTTCTTATGTTTATGTCGGCTCGCACGAAAATCCTGACAATATACATCGGAGTACCAATGGAAAGTACAATAACCAATGATGTCGTTTCGCAGAGTGACATCGACAAAACGCTTGACGAACTTGCCGCAGAGCCTGCTCCCGCACCCAAAAAACGTGTGTGGGAAGTGGACTTTTTGCGTGGCGCGCTTATATTGTTTGTGGTATGGGACCACCTTATGTGGGATATCGTCTACTCCTCGGGTGGCAATTACCACACGGGATTTTTCCAAATGCTGTTTGCGCTGGGCGAGCGGTATTACAACGGCGTTTTGCGTGAAACCGTCCATGATACATTTGTCACGTTGTTCGTATTTTTGTCGGGCGTGTCGTGCAGTTTTTCGTCAAACAACGGCAAGCGTGCAATCAAGATGATTTCCTTTGCCATGCTGTTGACGGCGGCGACATATGCGGCTTCGGCGATATTCAACGACAACATTACCATACGTTTCAACGTAATTCATTGTATTGCGCTGTCGGTGCTGTTGTGGACGTGCATAGATTGGATTCGCATTCGTTGTGTGCGCAACTGGCAAAAAAATGTGTTCGGCTTTGTGTGCTTTGCCGTAATTATTGCCGTACTTGTGGTGGGATACTGTTTCAAAAATCAACCCGTTGACAGCAACAATAAAGCATTCTTCTTTTTGTTGCCGCACACCGGCTTCGATTACGCTCACTTCAAGGGCGGCGACTACTTGCCGTTTTTCCCCGACTTTGGTTGGTTCCTTGTCGGAGCGTTTCTGGGGATTGCGCTGTACAAACAAAAGACGACTTTATTTCCGTCGGTCAATCCCAAGTATTTGTGTCCGTTTACATTTTGCGGACGTTACAGCCTGTGGATATACCTTGGCAGTCAAACGTTGATGTACGGCATAGTGTATCTTTTGCACGGCATCCTTGACGTACTGTAGAAATATGGATGACAACATGCGCTTACAGATAAATAAGTGTCTTAGCGATATCTCCGACGGGCAAGTTTCCTCGTTGGAGATTTTGTCATGCCTTGTTTCGGGGCGTATGTACTCCGTTGCCTGTTCGGTGCTGCACGACAGAACCCTTGCCGAGGACGCCGTGCAGGACGCCTTTGTCAACATAGTGGACAATGCACACCGTTTCAAACCCGACACAAACGGCTATGCATGGATATGCAAAATCACGCAAAACTGTGCGCTGAACATTTTGCGTAAGGAACGCCGCCGACCTACCGTCGACATCGACGAGTGCTTTTTTCTTGCCGACCCGAACGATCCTTTTGCCCGAACGGAAGCCACGCTTACGCTACGTCGTGCACTGTCGGTGTTGGACGAACGGGAAAAGCAAGCGGTGTACTACAAGTATTTTATGGACCAAACCGTACGGGATATTGCAAAGTTTACAGGGCAAAGCAAATCGGCTGTGCAACGTACGATAGATCGCGCCGAGCAAAAAATGAAAACATTTTTGACCGACGGCGGGACAAAAGGATAGATAAAGGTGTTGTTTAAGCGATGAAAGACCAACGTATCGAGCAACTGTTTGACGACTACGCCAACGAGTTGCCACAAAAAAATAATTTGTGCAGTCGTGCGGCAGACAAACTTGACGCCAAACGCCGCAAAAAAACGCCCAATTGGTTTGCAAGGCTGGGCGTCGCTTGCGCTGCAATGTTGGTGTGTATCATTTGCTTGTCGGCGGTTATTCCGTGGGGCGGCAAATCCGACGCTCGTCCCGAGTCGCCCTCTGCAGACGAGGCAACTTCTGCGCCGACTGTGTATGCAAGGGCAGACGTCGTCGGAGTAAAGGTCGGTGCCGGGGCGAATTTGTCGGGCGATCTTGCAACAATCGGCGTTGACGGTAATGTCGGCTCGTTGTTCGGTGCCGACAAACTTGCTTCGGACAATGCCGATCTCGATTCCGATAATACCGATGTGTTTGGCGCAAAGTACATTGCTTGCTACGTTTTGAAGGACGGCAATCGTCGGCTTGTGTCGGTTGTCGCAACCTATCGGGTGTATGACGAGTATTCTGCAAGCTACTGCGACGTCGTGGTGGTGTGCGAAGTAAACGGTTTTGTTTCTGCCGAGCTTAAACGGACGTATGACAACGTCGGCTCTGCGGTAGTCGGTGGAATGACGGACAAAGGCGAATATTTGTCGCAATCGGTGGTGCATAGTAGCGACGCGCACTTTTACGTGTTTGTCTACGGTTCGCAGTCGGCACAAACGTCGCAGGTGTGCAATGCACTTACATCTATGTACCGAGCATAAAAATGTAAAAAAATCTTCTGCCCGAGCGGGACAAAACCGTTCGGGCAGTGTTGTATCTGTGAAAATCGGCGTTCGGACAGTGTAAACGACTTGACCGTCGACAACGAAACAACACGCAACGGAAAGTCGGGGTAAAACGGCTTGCGCCGTGCGTAAATGTTTAGTAAAAAGGAGAAAATATGAAAAAAACCGTCTATGCAACGATTGCAATGTTACTGTTGTGCGTATTTGCTTTTACGGCGTGCAGTGCCGGCGGATTGTACGACAAAGATATGAGCGGCAGATTTTATCCGCCCGATGGGTCCCAAATGGACGAAGGTTCTGATTCGGGTTACATTCACGACGAAATCAAGGAACTTGACTTTGTCAAAACAGACAAACAAGCCGATGTTTTTTTGTCGCTGGATCGCAATACAAGCGGATATTCGTTGATGCGTCGCACGATACTGGGCGGTAGCAAAGTCGCAACCGACTCGGTGCGCCTCGAGGACTACGTCAACTATTTCAACTACACCGACGTTGCTCATCCCGAGGAGGGCAACGGTCTTGCCGCAAGCGGCACCGTAACCGACTGCCCGTGGAACGCCGATCACAAACTGTTGCGTGTAAACGTTGCCGCCGAGCAGATCTCTACGGAAAACAAACGTGTCAACAACGTGGTGTTTCTCATCGACACTTCGGGCAGTATGTATTGGGGCGATCGTTTGCCATTGGTGCAACAGGCGTTTACGGCAATGTTGCCTATGCTTACCGCCGAAGATCGTTTGTCCGTCGTGACATACGCAGGCGAGGAGCGTTTGCTGTGCGAAGGCGTGCAATGTACCGACAGTGAAAAGGCAAAAGTCGCTGCAATCATCGAAGATCTTGAAGCAAGTGGCAGTACCAACGGCGAAGGCGGCTTAAAGCTTGCCTACAAGGTTGCCGAAAAGTACTTCGTCAAGGGCGGCAACAACCGCATTTTGCTTGCTACCGACGGTGATTTCAACGTTGGCGCAGGCACTCCCGAGCAACTCAAACAACTGGTATCGGACAAAAAGTCCAAAGCGGGCGTAGGTTTGTCGATTTTGGGCGTTGGCATGGGCAACACTCGTGACGACATGATGCAGGCACTGTCCAAAAACGGCGACGGCAATGCCTACTACATCGACAATATCAACGGGGCTCGCAAAGTGCTTGTAGAAGAGTTTGGCGGCACGATGAACACCGTAGCATACGACGCCAAGGCAGGCGTGACGTTCAATGCCGACGTTGTGGACAGTTATCGCGTCATCGGCTACGAAAACAGCCTTATGAGCGAAGAGGACTTCAACGACGACAACAAGGACGCAGGCGAAATCGGCAGCGGACACGTTGTAACTGCCGTGTACGAGATCGCGCTTAAAGACGGCGTGACAAGCGGCAAAGTGTGCGATGTCAAGGTAAAGTACCGCAAGGAAGCCAAAACGGACGACAACGCCGCCGAAGTTGTGGACGTAACTGCCGAAGTGATTCTCGGCGGAGCCTACACGCCGACTGCCGACGACAAGTTTGTTGCGTGCGTGGTGGAGTTCGGGCTGATTTTGCGCGACAGCAAGTACAAGGGCAACGCAAGCTTTGCCGACATTCTGCAAACGCTTGACAGTCTGGGCGGGTATGTATCGGAAGATTCTTTCAAGGCGGAGTTTGTAACCGTTGTAAACAAAGCGGCGGAGATTTACGGCAAAACGGAAGTTTAGAAAACGTCGCGAAGAACTCTTGCCGCTAAAAAAATTGGCTGCAAATTACACTAAAAGGGAGATACTTACTATGAATAAACTACTGCAAAGCGTGTGCGCCGTTGCAATGGCTGTGTTGGTGGTGTGCAGTCTTGTCGGTTGCGGATTTACCGAACGTCAAGTGTATGCCAAGGATTTGACCGCATCCGTACAGGCACGTAGCGTTTCGTCCAGAACTACCGACCAAAGCTTTCGCAATGTCTACAACGGATTTGCCGTCAGAATGTTGAACGAGCTGTACGAGGGCGAAAACACATGTATTTCTCCGTTGTCGATTGCTGCGGCTTTCGGTATGGTTACCAACGGAGCAAAGGACGAAACCAAGGCAGAACTGGAAGCGTTGTTCGGCGCAGACATCGCAACGCTCAACGCCTACTTTGCCGAGCTGACGAGCCGCAGTGTCGAAAGTAAGGAACTGCACGTTGCCAACTCCGTTTGGAGCAGAAACGGCGCAGTAACGGTAGAAAAAGACTTTCTTGACATAGTCAAAAACTACTACAACGCCCAAGTCTATACAGCGGACTTCGACAGCAAAACCGTAACCGACATCAACAATTGGGTGTACAACAACACTCGCGGCGGTATAGATAAGATTGTCGAGAGTATCGGACGGTCGACTGTGATGTTTCTTATCAATGCGCTTGACTTTGAAGCGGAATGGGCGCAGAAGTTTGAACAAAACGACATCGCCGATCGTACGTTTTACGGCACGCAAAACGAGTCCACCGTAAAAATGATGTCGGCAGAAGAATATACGTATATTCACACGACCGATGCTAGCGGGTTTGTCAAGGCGTACAAGGGCGGCGAGTATAAGTTTGCCGCATTGTTACCCGACGAAAGCATAAATATTGCCGACTTCGTAGGCTCACTGACGGGTGAACGGATCGCAAAAGCGTTGTCCGATGCGGAGCAAGACTCCGTCAGAATCGGTTTGCCCAAGTTTGAGTTTGACAGTGAGTTTGACCTTGTGTCTGCATTGCAAAAACTCGGTGTAAACAAGTCTTTTGACATTCGTCAAGCCGACTTCTCCGACATGGGCAAATGTACGGACGGCAACTTGTTTATAGGCAGTGCGATACACAAAACGCACATTGCCGTCGACGAGGAAAAAACAAAGGCAAGTGCCGTTACGAGTATTTCTATGGACACTGCGGTTGATTCGGGACCGTCGCGCGAGGTAATCCTCGATCGTCCTTTTGTCTACATGATATTGGACGGCGACGACTTGCCGATGTTTATAGGCGTAGTGGCAAATATCGGGTAGAGAGTGTAGTTTTTAACGATTTTAACTAATTTTTAATCAAAAAATATAAAAATACACAAAAACGGTTGTCAACGGATATTTTGTGTGATATACTTTACTACGTAAATATCGTAAATGCGTAGCCACAAACCTAGTTGCTTGTGCGGCGCAGTGTGTCGCAAGACATTTTGTTACGATTTCTTACCGAAGTAAATTAGTTACTGTGGTGAGAGTGGGGATTTTTCTCCACTCTCAACTTAATGTTTGGAGGTTTTTTATGGGAAAGGTTTCCGACAGAGTGCTTCAACTCGTTGCGCCCATTGCCGAGGGCTTGGGACTGGAAGTTGTCGAAGTACTGTACGAAAAAAAGTTTGACGGCATGAATCTGACCGTCGTCATCGACAAAGACGGCGGCGTAACGATCGACGACTGCGAAGCGTTGCATCGTGCCATCGACGAACCCCTTGACCGACTGGATCCGATCGAAGGCAGTTACACGTTAAACGTGTCCAGCCCGGGGATAGATCGTCCGCTCAAACTGCCGCGCGACTACAAACGCAACCTTGACAAAAAAATTTCCGTCAAGTTGTATGTACCCAGGGACGGCAAAAAGACCTACCAAGGCACATTGACGTCCTACACCGACGACACGTTTACCATCGTTACGGACAAGGGCGCACAACTGACATTTGACAAAAAAGACGCGGCAAAAGTAGAGCCGATCATCGAATTTTAGGAGGAAACACAATGACAAGCAAGGAGTTCTTTCTGGCACTTGACGAACTTGAAAAGGAAAAGGGTATATCGAAGGAAAAAGTAATCGAATCGTTGGAAAATGCGCTTACGATTGCCTGCAAAAAGAATTTCGGCGAGGCAAGCAACGTGGTGGTGCGCACCAATCCCGACAAGTTTACCATACGTGCATACATTTGCAAGACCGTCGTTGCCGAAGTCGAAACGCCGGAAAAGGAAATTGCTCTTGCCGACGCACAACTTATCAAAAAGTCCTACAAAATCGGTGACGAAGTGCTGACGGAGATCGACCCCAGAACTTTCGGACGTATTGCCGCTCAAAACGCAAGACAGGTTATACTCAACTCGTTGCATCAGGCGGAGAGGGACGTTACGTTCAGCCAATTCAGCGACAAAGAAAACGAACTGCTTGTAGGCGTTGTCACTCGTGTAAAGGACGACGGTACAATTTACGTAGAAATTGGCAAAAACCAGATGGAAGGCGTGCTTGCCGTGCAGGACCAAATCCCCGGCGAACACTACAATCCCGGCGACCGCATCAAGGTGCTTGTACGCCGCGTCCGCGACGGTGTGGGCGGAACGATGGTATCGCTGTCACGCAGCAGTTACCAGTTTATTCGTCGTTTGTTCGAGGCTGAAGTACCCGAAATTCGCAGCGGCATTGTGGAAATTAAAAACATCGTGCGCGAACCGGGCTTCCGTACCAAGATGGCCGTCATGAGCAACGACCCCGAAATCGACGCCGTCGGCGCATGCGTAGGCAACAAGGGCGCACGCGTCAATGCAATCGTCAGCGAAATCAACGGCGAAAAAATCGACATCATTCCGTGGAGCAGCGACATACTCGACTTTATCGCCCGTGCGCTTAGCCCGGCAACGGTGCTCATCGTGCAGGCAGACGAGGCCGCCAAGGAAGCAAAGGTTATCGTTCCCGACGAAAAACTGTCCCTTGCCATCGGCAAAGAAGGCCAAAACGCTCGTTTGGCAGCAAAACTGACAGGTTGGAAAATCGACGTTAAGAGTTACACCAACGCCATGAACAGCGGTATGTTCGACAACATGCACGACGACGAAGCTGCCGAGTAGTATATGAAACAACACAAAATTCCCGAAAGAATGTGCGTTTCTTGCCGTCAAATGCGCCCCAAGACGGAATTGTTGCGCCTTGTCGCAACGGCCGAGGGTGGCGTGTCGCTGGACAAAAGCGGCAAAGCGGGCGGCAGAGGCGTGTACATATGCGACAACCCCGAGTGTATCGGGCGTACGCTTAAAAACAAAGGCTTTGCTCGTGCAAACGGTTTCCCTGCCGAAGAGACAAAGCAATTGTTGGAGAAGTTACTCAATGGACAAGATTGAAACATACATCGGCTTTTCCATACGCAAAGGCGCAGCCGTTTTCGGCGTGGATTGCATCTGCACCTATCGTAAAAAGATGTATCTTGTGGCTGTAACGGAAACGCTTGCGCCCAAGTCAAAAGCAAACGTGGCGCGTTGTGCCGAGGAGCGCGGTATCGGGGTCGTAACGATTGCCGACTACGAAACGCTTGTCAAACGCAACTGCAAGGCAGTGGGTATATGCGACAAATCCCTCGCCGAAGCGATAGTTGCCAACGTAAAATAGTAAAGTAGCCTGTTGGAGGTAAGAATGGCAAACACTACAAATACTCAACAAACAAAAGCATTTGACAACATTAAAAGCGTAAAAAGCGCAGTTGTTGCGCCTGCAAAGGACTTGCAACAAACCTTGGCAAAGACCAAGCAACGCGCACAGGCATTGTCCGACGCTATTGCCGCCAAAAAACGCACGTTTGCGGAAGCGGCTCAGACCGATGCGGCACAAGAAGTTGTCAATGTGACTACTACCGTCGAAACGCCCCAAGCGGCGCAAAACGAAACGGTTGAGGCAGCCACTACCCCGACTACTACAACCCAAAATCCCGTTGCCGAGCCTACGTCGCAACAACCGACCGAGGTTGTGACTGCGGAACCCGTCGCAACGGACAAAACAAATACTGCGGAGAACGTCGAGGCAACAGTCAAACCGTCGACGAAAACGACAACTGCCGCAAACCAACCTGCGCAATCGACTACGCCGGTCGCAACCGCAACGCAGGCGGGCAACAAACAACAGCGCAAAGGCGACAACAAAAGCAACACCGGTAAAGGCGGCGGCAAACCTACGGTTGAGCAACCTGCGGCAAACGCAACGACAGTTACAAATACCTCGACGTCAACCGAAACGGCTGCGCAACCCGTCAAGCCCACAACGACGGTTGTCGTCACCCAGGAAAACGGTCGCGAGGTCAAAACCTACACCGACGAAAAGGGCAATGTCAAGGTTCGTAAGTTTTTGGATACTTCGGCGCAACGTCGCAGTGCGTCGACAAGTACTTCAACGACTGCTCGTCCCGGTCAGGGCGGAGGCAAATACGGTCAAGGCAGTGCGCAAGGCGGTCGCAACGGACAACGTAGCGGCGGCACAGGTGCGCAAGGCGGTCAACGAGGCGGTCAAGGCGGCGGAAGATTTGCCGACAAGGACGCTACAAACGACAGACGTCCTGCAGGTCAAGGCGGACAACGCCCGAATGCAGGCGGCAAGAAGTTCGGCGGCGCGCCTGTCGATATACCTCGTCAGGAACCGCAAAAGAGCTACGGCAACAAGAATAAGACAAAGGAACGTCCCGAAGAGCATCGCACAGGCGGCAGAAAGAGCTTGATGACCAAAGACTTCTCGGCGGACTACGACGAGGACAGAGTAGTACGTCGCAATCGTCGCAAGAGCACAAACGAAGCTCCCGTAGTGGTTGCACCCAAGATTACCAATGCGGTCATTACCACGCAAGAAGTGTCAATCAAGGCTTTGAGCGAAAAGATCGGTGTTACCGCGTCGGAAATCATCAAACAATTGTTTAAGGAAGGCGTAATGAAGACCATCAACGACACGGTGGACTTCGACTATGCCGAGTATATAGCAGGATTAAACGGCGTTACGCTGGAGTTGAAGCTTGAAAAGACCGCCGAGGAAATCATCAGCGGCGCAGGCGAAGACGACGGATTGGAAAACAACGAAAAACGTCCTCCGATCGTTACCGTAATGGGTCACGTCGACCACGGTAAGACAAGTTTGCTTGACGCGATACGTCACACGCACGTTACCAGCGGAGAGGCAGGCGGTATCACGCAGCATATCGGCGCATACACCGTCACTTGCCACGGCGAACCTATCACGTTTATCGACACTCCCGGTCACGCCGCATTTACGGCTATGCGTGCGCGCGGTGCCAAGGTTACTGACGTTGCCATCATCGTGGTGGCGGCAGACGACGGCGTAAAACCGCAAACGGTGGAAGCCATCAACCATGCCAAGGCGGCAGGTGTAAGCATTGTGGTTGCAATCAACAAGATGGACAAGCCCGACGTTGACCCCGACCGTGTAAAGCAACAGCTTACCGAATACGGTTTGCTTGCCGAAGAGTGGGGCGGCGACACCATCATGGTGCCTGTATCAGCCAAGACCGGCATGAATTTGGACAAACTGCTTGAAAGCGTGCTGCTGGTTGCAGAAATGAAGGAGTTGAAAGCCAATTCCAAAAAGCGTGCCACGGGTACTATTATCGAAGCAAAACTGGATAAGGGCAAGGGCCCCGTTGCAACGGTTTTGGTTGCAAACGGTACATTGCATGTGGGCGACAGCCTTATTGCAGGCTCCGCAACGGGTAAGATCCGCGCCATGTTCGACGACAAGGGGCGTAAGGTCAAGTCGGCAGGTCCGTCGATACCCGTCGAGGTACTCGGTTTCAGCGAAGTGCCTGCGGCAGGCGACTTTATGTACGTTGCCGACGACAAGCTCGTCAAGAAAGCCGCAGAGGAACGCAAAGACAAGATCAAGCTTGAAAACGCTCGTCAGTCTACTCCTGCGATGAACTTGGACAACTTGTTTGGCAAGATTTCCGAGGGACAACTCAAAAACCTCAATCTTATCGTCAAGACCGACGTTGTGGGTAGCTTGGAAGCGTTGAAAGCAAGCCTTGAAAAGATCAGCAACGACGAAGTGAAAGTAAGCTGTATCCACGGCGGCGTAGGCGGTATCAACGAAACCGACGTGATACTTGCCAAGGCAAGCCAGGCAATCGTTATCGGATTTAACGTGCGTGCCGACAGCAATGCCAAGGCACTCGCCGAAAAGGAAGGCGTCGACATTCATTTGTACAACGTCATTTACGACGCCGTCGACGACGTGACTGCCGCTATGAAAGGTATGCTTGCACCCAAGTACAAAGAAACCACCGTCGGTAGTGTGGAAGTACGCGAAGTGTTCAAGATTACCGGTGTGGGTACGGTTGCAGGCGCATATGTAACACAAGGCAAAGCCGTGCGCAGCGGCAAGGTCCGTATCTATCGTGACAACATCATGATTTACGACGGTACGATCAACGCACTCAAACGCTTCAAGGACGATGTCAAGGAAGTTGCGGCAGGCTACGAATGTGGTATTTCCGTTGTCAACTACAACGACATCAAGGTAGGCGACGTGTTTGAAGTGTACCAGGTGGAAGAAATTCAACAATGAGCAATCGTGTAGAAAAACTTAATTCGGAATTCAGACGTTACATTGCCGAGTTGTTGACCAAGAAGGTCAAGGACCCACGCATTACCGAAATGTTTACGATTTTGGAAGTAGACTGTGACAAGGAGTTGACCTCGGCAAAGGTGTACGTCAGCGTGTTCGGCACGAACGAAGAACGCGTTGCGCAAACTTTCCTTGCCATAAAAGAAAGCGAACCGTTTATTCGCAGAGAAATATCGCGCAATATGCACATACGTAAGGTGCCTGTGTTTACTTTTATCCCCGACACCACGATGAAATACGCGCAAAAAATTACGGAAATACTAAATGAAATATCAAAAAACGACAATCATTCAGGCGGCGAAGATACTGACGAGTAAACAATCGGTAGCTTTGTTTGCACATACTCATCCCGACGGTGATACCGTCGGCGCATGCATTGCACTTTGTCTTGCTTTGCGGAGCATGGGCAAAACTTGCCGTGTGTTTTGCGACAGTCCATTAGGCAGTTCCTTTGCCAAGTTTGGCGAAACTGCCCTTATCGAACGACAATTTGACGGCGACTACGATTTGTTGGTGGCAGTGGACTGCGGAGACATCTTCCGCACGGGTGAATTTGCAGGTGTGTACAGCAAGTTTGAGCAAACTTTGACGCTCGACCATCACTGCGGCGAGTACTACTCCCGTTACAACTGCCTGTACGACTACTCCAGTACCTGCCAGATAGTATACGAGGTTTTGCAAGAGGCAAATGTCGACATCGACAGTACGATTGCAACCTACCTGTATATGGGGTTGTGTACCGATACGGGCAACTTTATGAATACTAATACCGACAAAGCAAGCTTTGTGATGGCGGGCGAACTGTTGGATTTGGGTGCGGACATTACCAAGGTGTGCCGCACGTTTTTCCGCGAAAAGACTCTTGTAAAGACAAGACTTATCGGCAGAGCATTGTCCAAACTGCGTACCTACTACGATCAACAGCTTGTTTTGTTGCACATCACACACAAGGATGTGGAAGAACTCGGTGCGGAACTGTCCGATACGGGCATTCTCGTCGGTTTTGCGGTTGACGTTGACACTGCAAAGGTTGGCGTTTGCATTACCGAGGCGGAACCCGATGTGTTTAAGGTAAGTATGCGCGGTAAGGAAGTAAACGTTCGCCTTGTTTGCGAGGAGTTTGGCGGCGGCGGTCACGATGCGGCGGCAGGTTGCCAAATCGTCGGTCCGCTTGAAGAAGTGATTGACAGGATTGTCCGCACGGTAGGTTTCTACCTATGAACGGATTTATAAATGTAGTCAAGCCCGTCGGCGCAACGGCAAGCGATGTGGTGGTGTGCGTCAAGCACATTCTGCACGAAAAAGCCGGTCATCTGGGAACTTTGGACCCGGGGGCGGCAGGCGTACTGCCCGTTGCCGTGGGGCAGGCAACAAAGTTGTTTGATTTTTTGACAAACAAGGTCAAGTACTATCGCGCTTTTTTTACTTTTGGCAAAACTACCGACACGCTTGACAGTTACGGCGTTGTTACAGATACGTGCGACAAGATTCCGACCATTAACGAATTAAATGCGGTTCTGCCGCAATTTGTCGGCGAAATCATGCAAATGCCGCCTGTATATTCGGCTATTTCCGTAGGTGGCGTCAGAGCGTACAAACTTGCTCGTGACGGCAAAACGGTGGAACTGTCTGCACGCCCCGTAACGATATACGAGTACAAACTTTTAAGGGCGGTAGACAATAACACGTTCATTTTTGACATCAAATGCAGCGGTGGTACATACATACGTTCGCTGATCCGGGATTTGGCGGACAAACTAGGCACAGTAGGCTACATGAGCGGACTTATCCGCCTTGCCAGCGGCAACTTTGTCGCAAGTGACGGAGTGACCCTGGACGAACTTCGCGAACGCCGCGAAGAGTGCCTGCTCGACATCATGTATCCGCTTGCCGATGTGCCGTCGGTAGTCTTTGCCGACAAGCTGTACAAGGACATCGACTGCGCTCGCCCCGTTCGCTGTACAGACGTGCCGACAGGATATTTCAAGGTCTATTGCCGCGGAGTGCTGTTTGGCTTGGGACACAGTACAAACGGATATTTGAAGCTGGACTACTACCTCAAAAACGCCGCCAACAATCCTGTATTGTAAACCGGTATAGTTGTCGGCAGCGACAACTGTAACGAATTTTTACACACGTATTGATTTTTTAGTTGCAAAATGCAAATTGTCAAGTTTGGTCAACAACTTAATACGCCTGTCGTTTTGTGTCTCGGGTACTTTGAAACAATGCATCTCGGACACAGAGCATTGCTTGCTTGCGCTAAAGATTTTACGCACCGACAGGATTGTAAAACGGCATTGTTTACCTTCGATCACAAGGGTGACGAAGAAGTGTATACTGTTGACGAACGCATGCATTTGTATGCCGAGCTAGGCGTCGACTATGTCGTGTATGCCGATTTTACACCGTCATTCAAACAAACTTGCGGCAAGGATTTTGTTGCCGATTTGTTTGCTACGATCAATATAAAAGCACTTGTTTGCGGCACCGATTACACATTCGGTTGCGACTGTTCGGGCACGTTTGAGTTGACAAGGTTTATCTGTGGCAGATGTCCGTTGTTTGTGGTAAAACCTGTTGTTTCCGATGATTTGAAGGTCAGCAGCACAACGGTTCGTTCACTTTTGAAACAAGGTGATCTGACAACCGCAAACAAACTGTTGGGACAACCTTATTTTATCGAAGGCACCATTTGTCACGGCAGGGGCGTTGGCAAAACAATCGGTTTCCCCACGGCAAACATTGCTGTGTCGCCCGACAAGATTTTGCCCCAAGGAGTATTTGGCGGAGTTACAAATATCGACGGAACAACCTATCCCGTGATTGTCAACATCGGTGGCAAGCCTACGTTTGACGTAGCCAATCCGACTGTCGAAGTGCATGTGATCGGTTTCGGCGGCAACCTGTACGAACGTCAATTGACGGTTCGACTGACCGAGTTTTTGCGTGCGACAACAAAGTTTGATACTGTCGACGAACTTGTGCTGCAACTGCAACGCGACGTAAACAAGGTAAAGGAGATACACAATGATCAGATTCGGTCCTAGCGGAAACGAACGGCGTTTTGGCGAAGCAGGGCATAAGTCCACCGTCGAAGCCCCTGCATATGTTGCCGAAATGGGGCTTAATGCCTACGAGTACAGTTTCGGTCGTGGCATAAACATCGGCGACGAGAAGGCGGCAGAGATAGGCAAAGCCGCGGCAAATCTTGACGTTGCGCTGTCTGTGCATGCACCGTACTACATCAATTTTGCCAATCCCGACGACGCCAAGGCGGAAAACAGTTACAACTACGTGCTTAACAGTGCATTGAAGTGTCGTGCATTCGGCGGAAAGCGCGTTGTCTTTCACCCTGCTTCGGTAGGTGCGCTTACAAGAGAAGAGGCGGTCGCATTGACGGCTCGTCGTATAGATGAACTTGCCAAGCGTATAGTTGCCGCAGGTTTGGACGACATGTTTTTTTGTCCCGAAACAATGGGCAAAATCAACCAAATCGGCGATGTTGCTGAGGTGACGGAGTTTTGCAAGACGGCGGAGTTTTTTATTCCGACGATCGATTTTGGACATATCAACGCCCGCACTCACGGCGGCTTGCGTACCGAAGAGGACTACGAAGCGATTATCAGACATCTTATCGACAATTTGGGATTTGAAAGAGCGTCGCAAATGCACGTGCACTTTTCCAAAATCGAGTACGGTAAGGGCGGCGAAGTGCGACATCTCACCTTTGCCGACACGGTATTCGGTCCGGAGTTTTTGCCGCTTGCGCGCGTAATAAAGAAATACGGCTTGTCGCCCGTCATCATCTGCGAGTCGGACGGCACACAATGCGCCGACGCTTTGGAAATGAAGCGTATTTACGAAAGTTTGTAAAATATTTGCAAAGGGTTCGTTTTGCGCACGGGCGTTTAGTCAGTCAATTGTCAATGCAGCGTTGTTTACGTAACGTTTGCAAAGGAGGCTTTTATGAAAAATACAGACAAATTGTTCGGTTTGTCGGGAGTGGACGCGATTCTCGTCATCAGTGAGAAGAATCGTATGTACTTTACGGGGTTTGCTTCCACGTTTGGATACTTGTTGTTGTTCCCCGACAACAAATCGACATTCATCACAGATCCTCGTTACTACGAAATGGCGCAAAGCCTTGTCGCAGACGGCGTGGAAGTCGTGCAAATTGCCAACGGCTTGTCGGCAAACGACGTGCTTGTCGAAACTCTGCGTGCGCATAACGCCGAAACAGTGGGTTTTGAGGACACCGAATTGACCGTCAAAGAGTATCTCGACCTGGAAAAAGCGTTGCACGAATTTAAGTTGACTCCCGTCGGCGAACACATCAACACGGTGCGTAGCGTCAAGGACGAAGCCGAGTTGCAGTACATTGCGCGCGCTCAAAGCATCACGGACGCCGCTTTTGCCGATTTGTTGAAGGTAATCAAGGTTGGCATGACGGAGATCGACGTGCGTGTGGAGTTGGAGTACCTTATGGCAAAGCATGGTGCGGAAGGCTTGGCGTTTGACACAATTGTGGCAAGCGGTGTAAACGGTAGTAAACCGCATGCTCATCCGACGGACAAGCAGATCGAAAACGGCGACGCGGTGACTATGGACTTCGGCGCACGCTACCACGGATATTGCAGCGACATGACTCGTACAGTGTTTGTGGGCGAGCCGTCTGAAGAAATGCGCAAAATTTACAACGTGGTGTTGATGGCGCAAAAGGCAGGTATTGCAAATGCTTACTGCGGTATGACGGGGCGCGAATACGACGCGTTCTGCCGCGAAGTAATCAAGGCAAACGGCTACGAGCAGTACTTTACGCACAGCACGGGACATAGTCTTGGTATCGACATCCACGAACCGCCCTATGGTTCCATGCGTACAGACAACATTATCGGCAACAATCAACTTATCACCTGCGAACCGGGCATTTATGTGCCGGGAGTAGGCGGTGTACGTATCGAAGATTTGCTTGTTGTCAAAGAAACAGGCGTTGTAGATTTGACAACGTCGGAAAAAAATATTATAATACTATAGAACTACATTTGGAGGAACTTACAAAATGATTTTAGCAGGCGATTTCAGAAAGGGCGTAACGTTTGTTTATAACAACGGCGTGTACGTAATTGTCGACTTCCAACACGTCAAACCCGGCAAGGGCGCCGCATTCGTGCGTACCAAGATCAAGAACGTTATGACCGGTGCCGTGCGTGAAGAAACATTCAACCCTTCGGAAAAATTTGAATTGGCACACATTGAGCAAAAGGACATGGAGTATCTGTACGCCGACGGCGACATCTATTACTTTATGGACAGCGAAACTTACGAGCAAGTTCCTCTCAACAAGGACAAGGTCGAGGACGCACTTCAATTCCTCAAGGAGAATATGGTCGCTACCATCAAATTCTTCAAGGGTGAAGCGTTTAGCGTAGAGCCGCCCAACTTTGTAGTGCTTGAAGTTGTCAAGTGTGAACCTGCCGTTGCAGGCAACACCGCAACCAACGCAACCAAGCCCGCAACGCTTGAAACAGGCTACTCGATCATGGTACCCATGTTTGTCAACGAAGGCGACAAGATTCGTATCGACACTCGTACCGGCGAATACATGGAACGCGCAAAATAGTAGCGATTTGGTTTTTGACTGAATGGCATACGACAAGGAAACTCGTTTGATCGGGTTTCCTTTTTTTTGTACCGTTGCTCAGCAATGAAGAAATTGCGATAAAGTGCGAGATTGTTTGAATGATTGTTTGCGGAATGCGTGCGATACGGTCGACTTGTTGCCCCGTCGGTAGAACAATGCAAAACAAAGGCGAACAAAATTCAATAAATCATAAAGTAACGATTTTTAGAATCATCAAATCCTTTATCATTTTTAATAAAATATGCTATTGTGGCATGCGCCATAGAGAATGTCTAGTTTCTCACTGAAAAAAGTCTCTCTAGTTATAAACTGCAATGCAACTTATTCATCAATAATTTTCCAGCCAAATCTATCTTTAAACTTATGGAAGCAATCCTTGCAAATCCAATATGATTGATTAACTTGGTTATCGTAATAACAATATCCTGCAGTATCATGTTCTTCTTCCATGGTTTTATCTGTTATGTTTTTCCAACATAAAATACAATGCTCATGATCGTTTTTTTTAACTGACTTGAACGTTACGAGTTGAAAGGCTTTATTGTCCAAAAATCCATCGTAAGTTGCTAATTGCCAATATTCATCATTTTTTTTCATTGATTTTTCTCCAATCATTTTCTTTCAATAAAATTGCGGAAAATTCTCCACGCTATTTTCTTGACATTAGTCCAATCCCAATGTGGATCAACGCCAGCAGGATGATTTAAGTCAGGGTGTAAAGAATCGTGGGTTGAAGGATTATACCAAGCGCCTTTGTCGCCACCTAAAATTAGTCCTGCGAAATGATTCGCAGGACTAATAGTTATCGTTGAAGAATTAGATCTTGCTTTTTTAATATAGGATTATAAATTTCTTTAACAACAGCACTGCCAGTGATTAAATTCCCTTCTGTGAAATATAGCACTCGACCTATCCACATGGTATTAGGATATACCTCTGGTGTTAGGAATTGGATATATGCATCAGCGGTTTCATGATAATTAAGTTTATCTTGATTTATAAGGGTTATTCTTCCCGAGGTGCTATAGTTATCTGTAACTTGAAAAGCAGGGCTATAGCCGTTACTGAAATAACTCTTACTTTTCCTTAGGTTCTGTACCTTTGCCTTAATGTCAAACATGACCTTTCCTCACAGTTTAAAAAATTTCAAGAACTTTATTGCTTCATTCAACAGCTCCATTTGTGATTGTTGAACTGTAATTACCCCAGACTTAAAAACAAAGGCATCTGTTGCTGTTTTTGTAAACTGCTCTAAAACAGAGTTCGGCACTCTTGTTTTTACGATTGTAGTGTAATAGCCTTTGTTTAATGGTAAATTAGCATAATTTTTTACTTCTTTTAAAGATAGACTAAACTGTTTCCCTTCTAACGCTCCGCTTTTTAGAGAAAATTTTCCCGTGCTTTGTATGGAATTCAACTCGTCAGCACTTACTGCTCTATATATCGCAGTTGTATTTTTAAAATAGGTTATTGCTCCACCTATTCCACCTATTATAAAGCCAGTAACAGCTCCAATTGCTGTTTGAATTCCAACATTTGTCCAATTTATGTTTGAAAATCCATTGGAAATTGCTTCAATACCTACACTTACCCCGAAACTAGAAATGGCTCCACCGATTGCTCCAGCTATGGCTCCACCAATAATTGTTCCCCAAAGTCCGCCTCCTAGAGCTGCGGAAATAGGGGCTGCAATGCCAGCCGTAACTACAGAGAGTGCAACTGCAGCTGCAATAATTACTATCCCCAAAACCCACTCCCACCAAGCGGTGCCTTCGGGATCCACTCCCATTACCGGATTATTGCCACAGTAAGCGTACAGATTCAGTCCACCAATGGTTTCGGGGTCAAGGTAAGAGATGTTGTCGGCATTTACAAAGCGACATGTTTCGGGGTCGTAGTAGCGAGATTGCAAGTAGTACAGATTTATTTCTGTATCGAAGTAGTAACCACGGTATCTGAACGGGTTAAGCGTTGCAATGCCGTTTGTGTCTTGCAAAATTGCACAGTTACCCCAAGCGTCATAAGCATATTGACCTACAAGAGTTCCGCTCTCTGTATAGATATGCGTAACATCACCTTGAATGTTCTTACGGAACAGATAAGTGGTGTTGTTGTAACGGAAACCGGCAATGCCGTCTACACCGTACAGGTAGTACAATCAAGTGTAGGTACTTTCTGCAACTCGTTGCTCGGCAACAAGGTTACCATTGGTGTCGTAGCTATTGACAACATTATACCCTGTGGTTGCAGTATTGTCAACAGTTGTGTTTGATTGTCAGAAGATATGAAAAGCCGCCCGAGGGTATTTCGGACGGCTAGACAAAAGCAACTATGCAAAATATTTACTGCATGAGGTTTTTCTTTCACTCCAATATTTTAAACAGAATTAAATTTTATGATTTAAGCGGGTGGTTTTATAACACTCCTCGCATAGCCAACTAAAATTATCATCGCCTAAGTAGCACGTACCAGTTGATTTGTCGATGGTTTTATAACATAGGTCGCAGTGTGTATGCCAGATTTTGGAATAGTCTCCATCGCATTTTAATCTAAGTTCATCTGCTTTTTCTTTTGGTAAAATAGCACTATACCAAAGAGAAGGATTGTCAAGAAATTTCTGCTTAATATTATCGGCATATTGTTTTGTATTGATTTTTGTGTATTTCATTTTCACCTACGGAATATTCTTATTGCAATTTCTAGAATTTTATTTATCCAATCCCAATGTGGATCAACACCGGCAGGATGATGTAAGTCAGGGTGTAGTGAATCGTGGGTTGAAGGATTATACCAAGCGCCTTTGTCGCCACCTACTGGTTTTTGTCCTCTCCACTCAAAACCATCACCTGGTGAAATTGTGGGGTCATCTCCCGGCCACGAACCCGGTTCCCATTGAGATAGAAGAATTAAACCGAGTAGGGAGGTTGCTCCTGCTACAACTTGGACTCCTGTTACAGTGACAGCTAAAACGCCTCCATTTGCAAGAGCAAAGCCGCCGAAAGTGAAAGATGAGCCTAAAAACGATCCAATTGCAGGGGCTGCATAAATCAATGCTCCGGCTATACCACCGATTGCTGCGCCTATTAGTGCTCCGGATAGAAATCCACGGAGAATTGAGCTCGCCAATTCGGTTCCAGTTTCATTATTATTACGAGCCACGTAACCACTGTATACAGCTCCTCCTATACCGCCAATCACAGCTCCGATTAACATGCCTATTAGTATGCTGGTCAGTAGCGCAAAGGTACCAGTTGGATCAATAGCCATTACCGGATTATTGCCACAGTAAGCGTATAGGTTCAGTCCGCCAATGGTTTCGGGGTCAAGGTAAGAAATGTCGTCGGCATTTACAAAGCGACATGTTTCGGGGTCGTAGTAGCGAGATTGCAAGTAGTATAGATTTGTTTCTGTATCGTAGTAGTAACTACGGTATCTGAATGGGTTAAGCGTTGCAATGCCGTTTGCGTCTTGCAAAATTGCACAGTTACCCCAAGCGTCATAAACATATTGACCTACAAGAGTTCCGCTCTCTGTATAGATATGCGTAACATCACCTTGAATGTTCTTACGGAACAGATAAGTGGTGTTGTTGTAACGGAAACCTGCAATGCCGTCTATGCCGTACAGGTAGTACAACCAAGTGTAGGTACTTTCTGCAACTCGTTGCTCGGCAACAAGGTTGCTGCCGTCGTAGAAGTAGTTGGTTGTAAGTTGACCATTAGCGTTGTAATTATATAAAATATTATACATTCCGTCGAGTGAATTGTCAATAGTTATTTTGGAAAGGCGATGGTATTCGTCAAGAGTGATGAAAAGACGCCCGAAATTTATCGGGCGGCGTAAATGTGCGTTATGGTTCGTTAGTGTTTAATAATAAATACTATTGAGTTAATAGAGGTAGCCTATTTTCAAAACTCTGTCTAAAATTGTTTCCTCATAAATCATCCATCCCCTCCAAAAAATTGCTTAAAAAAAAATGTCGAATAAACACTTACTTTGCGTTTCTTCATAGTAGGGGACTGTTTCGTCATAATGTATTGTATGAGTTATCTCGATTGCCTGCCGCTACAAATTCGTCGCGTGTTGGCATGCGTCGACGATGTACGAGAGGTGCGCATACGTAACGGTTGCGCCGTGTCGGTAAACGTCGGTGGTCGCAAGTTCTGGCTGTCGGACAGTGGTCTGACGAGTAACGTCAAACGTGCGTTCATTTTTGATGGTCAGTGCGACGACATTGTCAACTCTGCCTGTCAAGGCTCGGTATATGCCTACGAAGCTATGCTTGCGCAAGGGTTCTTTACACTTGACGACGGAACGAGAATAGGCGTGTGCGGTAGATATGTGCAGGAGAGCGGAGTGTTTGCCTCGTTCACTTCGCTGTGTTTGCGGATACCGCACGACGTCCGATGTCTGTCATCGGAAGTGGTTTCAAGTAGTGCTACTTCGCGCGCAATAGGCTTTGTCGGCGCACCCGGCACAGGTAAGACGACTTGTTTGCGAAACCTAGCTCGTACCCTTGCCGCAACATGCAATGTGGTGGTCTGCGACGAACGTGCCGAGCTGTCTGCCTTTTGCACGGGTAGCGGCTGCGACATACTTGTCGGTGCAGACAAACCATATGCTTTTTCTGTGGCGGCACGTACTCTCGCTGCGGATTGGATTGTGTGCGACGAGCTTGCAACGGACGATGTTTCTGCCGTCAACGGTGCAATTGACAGCGGTGTAAAAGTTGCATTCAGTGCGCACGGACGTACCGTGGAGGACTTTCGGCATCGCTTTCCTTCGTTAAGTAATTCTGTCTCAACGCTTGTATTGTTGGACGAGCATCACAGACAAACAGTTGTCAATCTGGTAACTATGACGAAAAACGGGGTTATATAGAATACTATGACAGGCATATTAGTCTTGATTTGCTGTATTTTATGCGGTTTTTGCGTCGGATTGTTTCTGCAACGCCGTCAGACAGAACAAGTGGCTTTTTTGACCGATTTGACAAACTATCTGTCGTTGTTGCGCGTAAATGTCGACGGCAAGCGGTTGCCGTTGCCGCAGTTTGATAGTCAGTTTTGTCAACGTGCAGGGGAGAGTTTCAGGCAGTATTTGTGCGGCAATAAGTCTGTACCGTTGTCGGCTACCGACGGCAAAATCGTCGCTTCGTTTTTTGACGGACTGAAGTGCAACACGGGCGCGGAGTTAGTCAAACACATCGAGTACTACCAACAAGTGTTTGCGCAAGTTTCTGCAAGATACCTGCAAAACGCCGAAAAGCAGCGCGGTATGTACATCAAGTTGGGCGTGTTGCTCGGGGCAATGATAGGCGTACTTTTTGTGTAAGTTACCGTCGCGATTTGGTTTCGGCAGGGGGTGTAAAGTGTGGATTTGAATGTCGTTTTGAAAATCGTAATCGTCGGTCTGGTGACGACAATTGCCTCGCTGATACTTAAGCGTGCAGGGCGCGAAGAGATTGCAACCGTCGTGTCGCTTGTGGGTTTGGCAATCGCTCTCGTCATGATGTTGGACGTGGTCGTGCAACTGTACGACACGTTGCGTTCACTTTTCGAATTGTAGCCATGGACTTTGTAAAGATTGCTTTGTTCGGCGTACTTGCCGTCACGTGTGTGTGTCTTGTGCGCCGTCAACAACAGGAGATTGCCGTAGTCGTTGGTGTGGTGTCAGGCGTGCTTGTGGTGGGGCTTGTATGTGACAGCCTGTTCGACGTCGTGTACGCGTTTTACAACCTGTCGGAGTCGGCGGGTGTGGATTCGCAGTCGGTCACATGCGTGGTCAAGGTGGTCGGCATCGGTTACCTTGCGGAGTTCGGCAACGGTATTGCCTGCGACGCAGGTTGCAAAAGTCTCGGCGACAAAATTCTTCTCGCCGCCAAAGTCGCAATAGTGGGTTGTGCATTGCCCATTGTCACGTCGTTGTTCGATGTGCTTCGGGGGTTTGTCTCGTGAGCTACGTTCGCCCTGTCAAACCTACCGACGGTAGGCGTATTCGTACGGTGTGCCTGCTTGTCGCGCTGTTGTTGTGTGTGCGCTTTGTTTGCATTTGCCACGTTGCCTATGCCGACGACGATACCGACGAGGCATTGTTCGACAGCGTGGACGACTCTGTCGACGGACTGGATCTCGACGACTTCTCCGACGCTTGTTCGGATTATATCGATTCTGTCGCCGACAAAATTCGTGCCCTTGCCGAGGGCAAATTCGACAATTTGTCCGATGTATTTGCCCTGCTTGCCGAGTTGTTTGCCTCAGGTTTGTCGGGCGTATTGCCGTCGCTGTTGGCAATATTTGCCGTTGTGGTAATTGCAAGTTTGTGTCGGCGGACAACCGACGGACTTGTCGGCGAGGGTACTCAACAGGTGGTCGGCTTCGTCGGTGTGTCTGCCGTGGTGCTGTCTGTGTTACAGCTACTCCGCATAGCCTACGGCGAAGTTACCGCTCTTGTGGACAAAATCACCGCGCTGTCACAAACCGCCACTCCGATAATGCTAACCATGCTTATTGCCTGCGGTGCCAACAGTCTGGGCGGCGTGTGTCAACCGTCGATGGCGGTGTTTTCGTCGGTCATTGTGGAGCTTGTTCGCCAGGCAGTCCTGCCACTGTCGCTATTTGCAACAATGTTTGCGTTGGCAGCCAATTTGTCGGGCAATCTGCGCGTGGAGAAGCTTTCGTCCACGCTTGCCAATCTGTCGGGGTGGTTGCTTGGCGTGGTGTTTATGCTGTTTTCGGCGTTTACGTCGGTGCAAGGCATTACTGCAGGCGCGGTGGACGCCGTTTCGGTGCGTGCCGCTAAGTTTGCCGCCAAAAACTATGTCCCTATTCTTGGCGGTTACGTTGCCGAAGGGTTCGACGTTGTTCTTGCCGGGGCAACATTGGTCAAAAACAGTTTCGGCGGTGTGTGTCTGCTTGCGCTGTTGCTCGCGCTTTTGCGCCCTGTGGTGTGCGTTACGACTGTGTCGCTGGGGTTACAGGCTGTGTCGGCATTGTCTCAACCCGTAGCCGACGAACGTTTTGTCAAGTTGCTTGCGGCGGTTGGCAAAAATCTGTCCATGTTGGTTGCCGTTGTGGTGGCAGTAGCGTTTATGTTTGCTTTGCAGGTAGTCATTGCCATAAGTTGCGCAAATTTTGTTTAACAGGAGACGTGCCTATGCCAGCACAAATACTTACCGTGGTCGGAGTGGCGTTGTTGGGCGTACTGTGCGACGTCATTTTGCCCGACGGCACCACAAAAAAATATATTCGCACCGTCATGGGCGTGGTGGTTACCTTTGTCGTGGTCAGTTGCGTTGCCAATCTTGTCGACAACGTGTTTGCCGCCACCCGTAGTACCGCCGTCGAGCCGCAACAAGCCTACATTGCGCAAGTCGATCAACGTCGCGCCGACGTCCTTGCCCGCTCGTTGTCCGATACTCCTGCCTTTGCAGACTCCCCCGTTAAGTTGTCCGTCGACCCGTCCCAAAGTACAGTTACCGTACGTTGCGCACATATCGACGAACCTGACCGTCAAGCCGTTGCCGCCGCTGTCGAAAACATGTTCGACAACCGTTACAGCGTGGTATTTTGCTACACGGAGAGTTCCAACCCATGAGTAAGCTAAAATCTTTCTTCGCTAAGCTCGGTTCGTCCAAATTGTTTCCGTTGGTTGCGGCGGCTGTGTGCGTCGTTTTGGCGGCGGTGGTTGCATTTGGCGGCAACTTCGACAAAAAAACTCAACAAACGTCGTCTACACAATCATATATGGACGAGTTGAGTAGTAAAATGGTTAGCGTAATACAAAAAATTGACGGCGTGGGGCGCGCAGATGTCGTGCTCTCCCTGTCTACGCAAGGTGCGTGCGACTACGCATACGAAACAAAGTCGCAAACCGTCGGAGACAAGGTGGTTGAGACATCAACCCTTGTGCTTGTCAAGGGCGAGCCGTTGGTTGTCAAAACCTATCCGCCCACCGTCAGCGGCGTGGTGGTGGTTGCCGACGGTGCCGACGACCCGATAGTACGGTACAAAATCATCAATGTTGTTGTAACGCTCACGAACGTCAGCGCTGAAAACGTTCGGGTGTTTACATATAAAGATTAGGGAGGACATGACATGTCAAAAGGAAAAAAGATTGCTCTCATTGTGTCAATGGCGCTGTTGCTTGTAGTTGCCGCCGTGCTGAACGTCACGTTGCTTGCAAACAACAACAAACAAGCCGACAACAACGTTACGCCCACAGGTTTCTTTGCCACGGGACGCGCCGACAGACAGTCTACGCGCAACTACGAAATTGCCGAGCTTAACGCTATACTTGCCATGGAAGGCGACGAGTATGCCACCGCGCGTCAAAATGCGCTTACTCAAAAGCAAAATATCATTGCCGCCATGGAAACCGAGTTGTTGCTTGAAACGTTGCTCAAGGCGCAAGGCTTTGACGATGTACTTGTAACGGTCAACGCAACCAGCGACAATGTCAGCGTAATTGTGGACAAGGACGAGTTGAGCCGCGAAGATACCGTGCGCATCTACAACATTATTGCCACCGAAGCGCAGGTTGCACCCGAGTACGTAAAGATACTCAGCGTGTAGCGATTTGAAAAAATTGTGAAATGTGTTTTGAGAAAAAAAACCTTTTGCTCAAAGCGCAGTTTCCATAGGGAATTATTAAAACTAAATAATAGAATTGCATTTTTAAACGATAACAAAAGGCTCACGGGATTTCATCCGAGAGCCTTTTTTCATAAAGAAAAGATGAATATATTGCTTGTAATCTTTATAAAATCTTAATACCTTTCGCAAGAACCCTAATGCTATCTTTATGAAAAAGATGATATCATAATAACAATAAACGGAATCGAGGTTTTTGCATGGGAAAACTATCATCCTTTCAGATAATATTATTAGGATTCGCGGGAGTTATTTTGCTCGGCGCATTTTTATTGACCTTGCCGATTTCGTCAAAAACCCGCGAATGGACATCTTTTATAGACGTCCTTTTTACTTCGACGTCCGCCGTATGCGTAACGGGACTTATCGTGTTCGACACGGCAACGCACTGGACGATATTCGGGCAAATCGTTATATTATTGCTGATTCAAATCGGCGGTATGGGCGTTGTTACCATAGCCGTGTCTCTTGCCGTTATTTCGGGCAAGAAAATCGGACTGTTCAGCCGCGAAACGATGAAAAATGCAATTTCCGCGCCAAACGTTAGCGGTATAGTCCGTTTGACCGGATTTATTATCAAAGGTATATTTTTGATTGAACTTATCGGCGCACTTGTTATGATGCCCGTATTTTGTATAGATTACGGCGCCGAAGGAATTTGGCTGTCGATTTTCCATTCCGTGTCGGCATTCTGCAATGCCGGATTCGATATTATGGGGACGAAAAGCGGCGAATTTACTTCTATCACGCAATATTCGGCGCAACCCGTCGTCAATATTACGATTATGTTGCTGATTATTATCGGCGGTATCGGTTTTTTGGTATGGGAAGACGTTTGCAAACACAAGTGGCGAATAAAAGAATATCGCACGCAAAGCAAAGTGGTATTGATTGTAACCGCAACGCTTATTGTTTTGCCCGCGATATACTTCTTCTTTTTTGAATTCGGCGATTTACCTGTCGGTAAGCGAATACTTGCTTCTTTGTTTCAATCGGTAACGCCGAGGACGGCAGGGTTTAATACGGTAGATCTTACGGCGATCAGCGATACGGGATT
>CAKQXG010000010.1 GCA_934281515.1 uncultured Clostridia bacterium
TACACGGACTTGGTGTCTAATGCGGACCAAATCCTGAGATTGGTAAATGTAGGAGGGTAAGGTTTTAATGAAAAAAGCGGCAGTGGCCATATTACTGATATTTGTGCTTTGCTTTCCTCTTGTTTCGTGCGACATTGACGATTCGCAACACAACGGCGGACAGACAGTTAGGTTGAGCGCGCCAAACGTGGTTTGCGTCAGCGATCTTGTCAGCTGGAATAAGGTGGACAATGCCATAAGTTACGATGTATATGTCGATGACATTTTGGTGGGCAATACCTCTCAAACCTATTACTTAGTAGCCGATCAAGGAAATCACACAGTATATGTAATAGCAAAAGGTGACGGGAAAAACATGTTGGATTCTGTGCGAAGCAATAAAGTATCTTGCCAAGTTCAAAAACAAACGAAAAAAGAAGACGTTTTCAAAAACTTTATTTTGCAAGACGGCGCTTGGGACTACACCGGTACAATAGATGAAACCATTGAATTTGTACAGGAAAAACAATCGTTAGATGCAGGTTTGTTTGAGGATTTTGAAAGCGTTTTTGTCGAACACTTGGATAATGACGGCGGTTATCGCGGCGAATTTTGGGGAAAAACGTTGCGAGGAGCGGTAATGTGCTACCGTTACACCCAAAACGAACAGTTGTACAATTTAATGTTGAATACGGTTACTAACGTAATGAACAGTCAAGAGGACAGCGGTCGTATTTCGGGTTCAGATGCCGGCGAGAATGAATTTGTCGGTTGGAATATGTGGGGTAGAACATACGTCGTTTTAGGCATGTTGCATTTTTACTCGGTTTGTAAGGACGAAGCATTTAAAGCTAAAATAATAGACTGTTGCAAAGGACAACTGGACTATATATCGGAGCGAGTGGGCGACGGAAAAATCGACATTCTGGCACTGTCACCCGACTGGGGCGGATTGCCTTGTACTCGAATTTTGCAAGCGTATATTTCGCTGTATTGCCTAACCGACGAACAGCGTTATTTGGATTACTCAAAATTTTTGATAAGTACCGGCGGTTGTACGATGATTTCATCCGAAGGCAGAACGATCTTGGAGGATTGTCGTCTAAAAACTCCCATGTATAAGTGGGGATGCAGAAAAGTTTACGAAGTAACCAACTTTTTTGACGGAATACTGATGTATTACATGGTTACCGGCGATCAAGAAGCAAAGAAATTGGCTCTTAATTATTTCGAGGTGCTTTCGACAACCGAAATTACCGAAACCGGTGCCGTTGCAACAGATGTAGAGGAGGCAAACAACGCCGTTGTGGAACAAGCCAATCCGTCCAACCTCGGACGTATGCAGGAAAACTGCGTCGTTTGTGTGTGGATGAGCTACTGTCAGAAGATTTATCAGGTTTTCGATATCCCCGAAGCAATAGAATACGTGGAAAAAGCATACTACAATGCCGTATTAGGTACTATCAACTACGACAATTACATGGGTTTGCCGTTTTTTAGTTACAGCCCTTGCGGTTGTTGTGCGCGTACGAGATTGTACTCCGGCGGAGCAAACGTCAAAGACAGGTTTTACAGTTGTTGTGTTGCGATGGGGAGTTTGGGATTAAACATTGTCCCTCAATTGTCGGTAACAAAAAACAAAGGCGGTATTTCCGTCAATATGTATTTTAGTGGTAGTGTGGAAACTACTACACCGAGCGGTAAGGAACTGCGATTGTTGACGACAACGGAAATTCCCGTAGGGGGAGAGGGTAGTATACGTATCGGTTTACAGCAAGAAGAGTTCTTTACAATTAGAGTCCGTATTCCCGAATGGGCGAACGACGTCACGCTGCGCGTCAACGGAGTTGCGTTAAACAACGTAAAAGCGGGAAGTTACTACAAAGTGTCTCGTACGTGGAAAAGTGGTGATACGATATCGTACGACTATCAAAGCAAGGCTCATCTAATTCATGGTAGTGCCGATTGCTCGAATCCCAATGCTCAATACAACGTCGTTGTCAAACGCGGACCGCTTGTGTTTGCACGTGACAGACGTATCGAAGGCGACGAAATATTTAAGCCCGTTACTTTTGTCGAAACCGACGGCAAATTGCAGACGGAATTGACCGAAGTCAACTTCCGTAACCAAGTCGGGCTTAAAGTAAAAACCGCCGACGGATACATTACTCTCGTGGACTACGGTTCTGCCGGCAAGACCCAAAGCGACGAAAGTATCATGTGTTTGTGGATTCCGACAAGAGATTACTGGACGGTTGACCTGACTCAAAACGTGGTGGTGCGTGCATGCTGGGACGGAGGTAGCCCCAACATACTTATCGACAATGTGTTAAAGACGGCGCAGGCCTACAAAGACAGTCAAGACAAAACGGTGCTTGCCAACTTTGCATGGAAGTTTGAACCGGTCGAAGGCAAGGATGGTTGGTGCCGTATACTCGACGTCAAGACAAATACCTATCTCACTGTCAACGGCAACGGTTACACCATCAACGGTGCCGCGCTTGTCGGCGGCGATGATGACACGCAACTGTTCCGGTTGAAGGTGGTAGGACTGAATCGCTTTAAAATCGAAGGAAAATACGGTAAGTTGCTGACGGTGCATGACATAACACTCGATACTTACATGTGGGAAGATCACTCGCACGACATGCAGTATTGGTATTTTGAAAGTCTTGCATAAGTAAATCGACTTTGTAACCAAAAATTCAATACGTATACAAAAATCCCCGACATTCGGCGTTGAATGTCGGGGATTTTGTTTGGTAAAACGGCTTGTCTGTATGTCGCAAAAGGTCGTGTGCCGTGGCGTTGGCGATAACGTCGTGCTACTTTGCCGCAAGATTGTGCAGGTACTGCATCGGGGAGTAGCCGCACTCTTTTTTAAACAGTCGCGAAAAGTAGTTGTAGTCGTCGTAGCCTAGTTTCTCGGCTATTTTACCAAGGCTCAACTCACTTTGGATAATCAATGCCTTTGCTTCTTCTATCTTCATTGTATTGAAGTAGTTTATTATGCTTTTGCCCGTATCTTTTTTAAATACTTCCCGACAGTACGCCGCCGAAAAAAATGTTGCGCGGCTTATTTCGCCGAGGGTAACGCTTCCGTACAGGTTTTGTTTAAGCACGCGCAAAATTGCCCTTGTCAAGTCGGTGTAGTCGGGGCGCGTTTGCAAATAGTGCAGTTTGTTTAGTAGTATTTGCAAGGCAAGGGTAATGTTGGGATTAAGTCCCTGCTCGGCGTAGCTTTCGTCGCAACACATCAAGGCAAAACGCATTTCCTTGTCGAGCGCCTTGGCAAAATACGTGTTTAGCGGTGGCGGTGTGGCGCACTGAAAGTTGAAACTGACGTAGTCTGCATATCCGTTGTCGCCGTTGCGACTGCGCAGTTGTCCGTCGGCAATAAATATCACGTCGCCTGCGCCGAGCGAGACGGGATTGTTGTCTACGCGGTAGTCCAATTTGCCGTCGATACACACCGTCAATTCGTAAAAGTGTATCTTGTGCGGCTGTATCTGCATGATTTGTCGTTGGTGCTTGTTGTGCCGAAAAAGAAACAAATCCAACCCGTCGAGATTCATTATTGCCTCCGTTGTACGTCAACTGTTGCGTTTTGTGCTAAAAAATTGTCACCAAACGCCTTTTAGACATTGTTTTACTTGTCTTTTGTGCTATAATTAAATTGATTATACAACCGTTCGCGGCGGAAGTCAACCAAAACGTTTGCAAATAGTTGTACAATGTCGATACTACATAGACGGGAGTGACTTTATGATAAAACTGTGTGCCTTCGCCGACGAGTACGGTAAGCAAATTACGGATCAGATAGAGGGGCTTACGCTCAACAATATTCACCTTGTGGAACTTCGCAACGTTGACGGCAAAAACATCGCCGACATCACCGACGAGGAAGCCGCAAACTGCTACAAACGCCTTACCGACGCAGGTATTGCGGTATGGAGCCTTGGCTCGCCCATGGGCAAGGTTGACATAAACTGTGATTTCGAGCAGTACAAGGTTGCAAAGGTGCGCCGTCTGTGTCATCTTGCCAACATTTTGCACGCCGACAAGATACGTATGTTCAGTTTCTACCATGCCTACGACAACCGCGACAAGGTTATGGCGTATCTGTCGCAAATGGTGGCGATTGCCGCCGAGTACGGCGTTACACTGTATCACGAAAACGAAAAGGAAATCTATGGCGACACGCTCGAACACGTACAGGACATCATGGCAACCGTGGGCGGCTTGAAGTACGTGTACGACCCTGCCAATTACATTCAGTGCGGACAGGACAGCAACGCAACCATTGCGGCGTTGTTTGACAAGACGGCATATTTTCACGTAAAGGACGTAATCGCCGCCACGCAACAGCTTGTTCCGGCAGGTTACGGCGACGGCAACATTGCAGAAATCGTGCGCCGTATCGACCCGACAAAGGAAGTCGTGATGACGCTCGAACCGCACCTTGCGGTGTTTGACGGTTACGCGCAGATAGACAACAGCGAAATGAAAAACAAGTTTAGCTATCCCGACAACCACGCCGCTTTTAATGCCGCTGTAGAGGCGTTGAAAGATATTCTGGTCGCATGCGGCTACACGGAGACGGCAGAAGGCTTTGTAAAATAATTTTAGCCGTGTAACGTAGGGTGGTTGATTCGGTACCCTGCAACGACAAAAAACAAAAGAAAGCTAGCTTTATATAGGCAAAAGTGATATAATGTTAAGGAGATTTGCTATGAAAACAGTAAAATACGGAATTATCGGTCTCGGTAATATGGGTAGCGGACACATTGCAAGCTTTTTTAAGGAGGGTAACGTTCCCAATGCGCAAGTGGTGGCAATTGCCGACCGCAAGCCCGACAAGGTACAGCGCATTTGCGACAAGTATCCCGATGCAAAATTTGACTGCTATGCCGAAGGCACCGACCTTATCGACAATGCCGACGTCGACGCGGTTGTCGTTGCCGTGCCGCACTACCAACACCCCGAGTTGTGCATACGTGCGCTTAAACGCGGACTAAACGTTATTTGCGAAAAACCCGCCGGCGTGTACACGAAACAGGTAAAAGAAATGATGGCGGTTGCCAAAGAGAGCAAATCGCTGTTTACAATGATGTTTAACCAACGCACCAACTGCGTGTATCGCAAGATGCGTGAAATGATTGCCAACGGCGAAATCGGTACCGTCAAGCGTGTAAATTGGATAATCACCAACTGGTACCGCTCTCAAAGTTACTACGACAGCGGCGACTGGCGCGCAACCTGGGCAGGCGAAGGCGGCGGAGTGCTGTTTAACCAATGCCCTCACCAACTTGACCTTTTGCAGTGGGTCACGGGTATGATGCCAAGCAAAATCCACTCGTTTTGCCACTTCGGCAAATGGCACAAGATAGAGGTAGAGGACGACGTTACCGCGTATCTGGAATTCCCCAACGGCGCGACGGGGGTGTTTGTCACAAGCACTGCCGACGCACCCGGTACGAACCGCTTTGAAGTGCTGGGCACCGACGGCAAGTTGGTTGTAGAAAACGACAAACTGACTTGGTGGAAAAACGAAGTCGACGAGCGCGTGTTCAACGAGGAGTACAAAGGTGGCTTCGGCGAACCGAAGTACACCGTGTCCGAAGTGGAAACCGACGGCAAAAATCCACAACATAGCGGTATATTGCGTAACTTTACCAATGCGATACTCGGCACCGAACCGCTGTTTGTCGACGGCACCGAAGGTATCAACGGCGTGGAAATAATGGACGCTATGTTGTTGTCGACATGGCTTGGCAAGGCTGTCGATTTGCCTATTGACGACGACTTGTACCTCAAACTGCTCAACGAGCACATCGCCGCTTCCGTCAAAAAGGAAGGCGTTACCGAAACGGTGCTCGACACAAGCGGCACTTACGGCAGTGTAAAGAAGTAGGACGAAACAATGAATGTTGCAATTGTCGGGTGCGGCGTAATTGCACGCACTCACGTAAAAGTGGCAAAGCAATGCGGCGCAAACATCGTTGCATTGTGCGACGTGGACACGAGCAAAGCGCAGAAGCTTGCCGAGCAAAACGACCTGCATTGCGCGGTGTACGCCGACTACAAACAAATGCTTGAATGTGAGCAACCGGACGTGGTACACATATGTACGCCGCACTTTCTGCATTGCGAAATGACGCTTTATGCTCTTAAACGTGACATAAACGTACTTTGCGAAAAACCGCTGTGTATTTCGCTTGCGCAAATAGACGAAGTGTTGCAGGCGGAGAGGAACAGCCATGCGCAACTAGGGGTGTGCTTACAAAACAGGTACAATCTGGCAACACTTGCGGCAAAGCAGTATCTGGCAGGCAAGACTATTGCGGCGGCGCACGGCGAAGTATGCTGGAACCGCGACGAGAACTACTACCGACAGGGCGATTGGCGCGGTAAGTGGGTAACCGAAGGCGGAGGCGTACTGATAAACCAGGCGTTACACACACTTGACCTGTTGCAATATCTGTGCGGCATGCCTGCAAGGGTAACGGCGCAGTGCGGCAATTGGTACCACAAAGGCGTAATAGAGGTTGAGGACGTTGCGGCTGCCACATTTTTCGGCGAGAACGGCGGCAATTTCGACTTCTTTGCCACGACAACTTCGGCGGCGGAGTTGCCCGCTCAATTGACAATAAAAACCACCGACAAACACACGGTTGTAATACTGTCCGACGCGGCGTATGCCGACGGACAGACGCTTACTTTCGACCCGCACGGCGAGTACCTTGGCAAGTGTTGCTATGGCAAGGGACATGCCTCGCTTATACCCGATTTCTACGACGCTGTGGAAACGGGCAGACGATTTGACATCGACGGAGCAGAAGGCGCAAAGGTCGTGCACATGATACTGGCGGTGTATGACAGCAAAGGAAATGAGGTAAATATATGAAAAACTTTTTTGACGAAAACCTGTTGCTTGACGGCGAAACCGCCAAACATATTTATGCGGCGATCAAGGATTTGCCGATAATCGACTACCATTGCCATCTGGACGAAAAGGCGATTGCCGACGACATGCACTTTGCCGACATCGGCGAGTTGTGGCTTGCCGGTGACCATTACAAATGGCGCGCCATGCGTTTGTGCGGCGTGGACGAGCAGTACATTACTGGCAACGCCTGTTACCACGACAAATTTTTGGCATATGCTCGCATTATGCCCAAACTTGCAGGCAATCCGCTGTATTACTGGTCGCATATGGAATTGGCTACGTTGTTTGATATACACGAGCCGCTAAACGAGCAATCTGCCGAACGTATCTGGAACGCGGCAAATGCTAAACTTGCAGACTTGTCGGTGCGCAAATTGCTTGACCTGTTTAAGGTGGAGTACGTCGCGACAACCGACGACCCGATGTCGCAATTGACGTATCACGGCACAATCGGCAACACCGAAGTTCGTCCTACGTTCCGTCCCGACGGTTGCTTTGCCGACGGCGTAAGTAAAGGCGTGTTGGAACAACGTTTGCAGTACTTTGTCAGTCATGGTTGCAAGATTGCCGACCATGGATTTGACGACTTTGCCGATACAACCAACGTGGAGTGGCTTGTCAAGATGTGCTACAAGTACAACATCGTGTTGCAATTGCATTTCGGCACCTTCCGCAACGTAAACGCAACTACGTTTGAAACAATCGGGCGCGACAGCGGCTTCGATGTTATGCGCTCGTCAATCGCGCTGGACAAGTTGGCGCACGTGTTGTCCGACTGCAACGCCAAACTTGGCGGCTTGCCCGACATCGTGTTGTATCCGCTCAACGACAATTACACCAAGGCTTGCGCAGCGCTGTCCGGTGCATTCCGCAATGTGCGTGTGGGGGCTGCATGGTGGTTCAACGACACTGTGTGCGGCATCAAACGTCAACTCGAAACGGTGTCGGAGTACGCCGTACTAGGTACGCAACTAGGCATGCTTACCGACAGTCGCAGTTTCAGCAGTTACGTGCGGTTTGACTTCTATCGTCGCATACTTGCTTCGTTTGTCGCGGCAAAGGTGGACAACGGCGAATACGATCAAACGGCGGCAGTGCAACTTGCAAGCGACATTGCGTATTACAACGTCAAGAATTTGCTTGCGGAAAAGGGCGGCAAATAGTATTTGCAGTCGACTTTGTTTTTAAGTCGTGTACGTATTTTCAAGCCTTGTAGATCATGTTTTTACGAAACCGAGTAGATTTGCTCTACGTTGGACGGCTTTTGGACACGCAGTCAAAAAACAATGCAGATTACAAGCGATTTTTCAAAAAAAGTATACTTGCAATACTAAAATAAGGAGCGACTTTATGCAAATCGGAGTTAATCTTTTTTCTATACGTAACATGATTTCTACGTCGGAGCAGTGCGCAGAGACATTTGCAACGCTCAAAGATATGGGCGTGACTTATGTGCAGTACTCCGGCGGTCCGTACGACGTCGAGTTGTTGCAGAAGTGTGCAAAAATTTTGCCGATAGTACTTACTCACGTGCCGATGGACAGGATTCTCAACGAGCCGCAAAAACTGTGCGAAGAACACAAGTCTTTCGGTTGCACGAATATCGGATTGGGAATGATGCCTCTTGACATCATCAAGGACGAACAAAAGTGCAAGGATACCATTGCCGCCCTAAACGAATCGGGCAAGGTTATGCAACAAAACGGATGCAAATTGTTTTATCACTTCCATCACTTCGAGTTTTACAAGTTTGCCGACGGTACGCGAATTGTGGACTACATCATCGACAACTGCCCGTACGTCAACTTTACTGCCGACACCTACTGGATACAGTATGGCGGCGCAAGCGTGACGGAGTATCTCAAAAAGATGGACGGGCGTATAGAGTGCGTGCATTTGAAGGACTACAAAATCGTCGTTAACGATAAGGGTGAGTTTGCACCCGTATTTGCGCCGTTGTCCGAAGGCAACCAAAACTACGCCGATATTGTGCCTGTGGCTCGTGAGTGCGGTGCAAAGTACTTCCTTATCGAACAGGATAACGCCGCCAAGATGCCCGACTCTATGGGACAAATAGCAATCAGCGTCAAAGCGGCGCTGGGTTGGCAATTTTAATATACGTGCAAACTTTTTGCCGACATATTAAACAAGTTTATACACGAAACGGACCGAAAGAACTTGTCTATCGGTCCGTTTTTTCAATTCGTTTCGACGTTTATCGGATATTGTTTTGTCTTTTACTCGAAGTTTTTGAAAGGTTAGGGGTGCGGGGGAAGGAAAACTTTTTTCAAAAAGTTTTCCTTCCCCCGCAAAAACACTCCCCTACTTTTGCTTCTTCCGTAACTGCGACGGCGGCATTCCTGTTTGCGCCTTGATGCATTTGGAAAGGTACTTGGCGTCGGCAAACGACAGCATGTCGGCAATTTCGTTAAGAGTGTAGTCGGTATTGATAACAAGAGTGCAGGCAAAGTTGACCTTGTTGTTGGCAAAGTATTTCAGCGGACTTATGCCGTATTTATCGACAAACAGTCGTTCGATGTGCGATTTGCTGAGGTTCAGCGCCTTGGATATATCGTCGAGCGTGACCTTTTGCGAAACGTTTTCGTCGAGATAGCCTTTGATGAGTTCTGGAAATTTCAGCGGCGCGACATTTGCGCTGTAGTCGTGCGGTCGTATTTGTTGCACAAGCGCAAGCGCGCATTGCATGATGTCGTCAAATGGCAATTCGTTGCCATCGTCGACAAGGGTAAACAACCGCTCGAAAACGGGTCTTGTGTCAACCTTGCGCACGATTACGCTGCTGGTCAGCCCGAACGAAGTAACAAGACTGTCCATAAACGTGCCGCGCAGCACCACGAAATACTTGGTATACGGCTGCTTTTTGTCGGCGTAGTAGACGTGGCGTTGCAACTTGTTCAGGAAGTATGTGTCGCCTGCCCGTACGTCAATGCAATCGGTTTCGGTCTCGATGTGTCCAACGCCGTCGGCAACGTATTCAAATACGTAGTTGTCCCACAAACGGCTTTTTGACACGTTGTGCAGTATGCGGTAGGACGGGTTCGGGTAGGTTATACCGGTCAACATAACGTCGAAAAAGTCGTTGTGCGCCAACGTTCGACGATAAATGGCCTCGTTCATCGAGTTGTAGTACATGTTGCCTCCTTTGTCGCAGCGTCGGTTGCGGCGTCGGATTGGTCTTTTTTTGACATTGTACCATATTTTCGGCAAAATTACAACCCCGAAAAGGGGGTGTTTTTGCTAATTTGCAATCAAAATGAGAATATTTTACACCTTATTAGATAATATTGTATGTTGTATTGCGCCTTGTTCGGCGGTATAATTTATATAAAAAAGCTAGTTGTCACAAACTATAATTTATACGGAGGAAACTATGTCTAAATTTATCAAGTTTTTAAGCATCGTTCTGGTTTGCCTTACGTTGTCTACTTGCTTGTTTGCATGCAATGGCGACGACGGCGGTAGCGACATCGTTATCGACGACAAAGGCAACGTACGCCCCTCTGCCGACGGCAAGGAAACCGTCGTAAAATTTTGGGGATGGGGCGAATCGGGCGAAAAGGAAGTTTTCGAACGTATCGTAAACGAATTTAATAAAAAGTTCGAAGGCTCTATCAAGGTGAAGTACACCCAACGTCCGTCAAGCAGCTACGGCGAATCGCTGCGTACCGCACTTCTCGGTTCCAGCGGACCCGATGTTGTGTACGTTCAGGACAACTATTTCAAGTCTTACGTTACAAGCGGTTTGTTGAAAGACATCACGGAGCAAGTAAACAAAAGCGAATGGTTGAAGGACTACGAAACGACGATGTTCCCCAACACCATGCAGCGTTACAAGTACAATCCCGTAACGACTACGTCCAATGCCGACGATCCCATCTACGCCGTACCCAAGGACCTTGCTCCGACGGCACTGTACTACAACAAAGATATGATGACAAACGCCGGTATCCAAATCATCAGCAAGAGCGAAGCGGAAGTTAAGGCTGCGCTTGCCGAAGGTAAGAAAATCTGGCCGTCGGGCGATGAAAGGGGACTTGACATCAAAATCAAGGCCTATTACACCAACAGCAAATTGGGCGTCAAGGTGTTCAACAACCAAATTCCCATGAGTTGGCAGGAGTGCGTCGAGTTGTCAAATGACCTTATGGCGGCAAACAGCGGCAAGTACGGATTCTACTCCGAGTGGTGGTTCAACTACGGCTGGTCGGTAGGCGGCGACTGCATCGAGTACATCGAAACCAACGACGCCGCTTACAACGGCGGCTACTACAAGTTTACCTTGCAGGACGCCTCCAAAAACTACATTGTCAAGGACGACTGCACCGAAGGCGTTACCGTTGACGGCAAAACCTACAACGCAGGCGAGATATTGTCCTATGCGCACAAGCAAATGCTTAACGACGAACAAAAGGCGAAGTGCAACGTGTTGCCTTCCATGCGTGAAGCGTTTACCGAGTTTGTTCGTTTGTCGCAGAATAAAGGCACAACCGTCGACACCGTCAAGATGAGCGACCTGACTGACGAGTATTCTTCGATTGCCGACTTCTACGGCGCAAATGCCAACGGTCAACTGAAAGGTTACCAAATTTCGCCCAACCCCACAACGATAGCCGCAGACGGTAAAAACGGATACTTTACAAGCGGTAAGGTCGGTTTGTTGGTTACAACGATGAGTGCGGTCAAGCAAATTCGCACCAACATGAAGGACGATTGGGACGTTGCTCCCATGCTTGTCTACAAGGAGTACAACGACGACGGCACCGAAGTGCTTGTCCATGGCGTGCAAGCCGCACACAGCGGTTCGGTAGGTATTGCGCTCAACGCCAAGACTAAGAAAGAAAATGCGGCGTTCTTGTTTGCTTCGTACATTGCAAGCGAATTCGGACAATCCATCCAGGCCGACGAAGGCTTTGCTATTCCTTTGCAAAAGAGCGTTGCCAACAGCGACGTGTATTTGAAGCTCGACCAAAAGCCCGCCAACATCAAGGTGTTTATCGACGCATGCTACTACGAAACCCCGGGCGACTGGTGGTATCTGCGTGACAAAAAGTGGATCGACGACTGGGCAAGTTTGCTTAACGGCGACGTGCGTAACGGCAAGATTACGCTGTCCGATTTCTACGCAAGTCAAAAGTTTACCAAGACGCAGGGCATACTCAACGAGTATACCAAGAAGAAGTAACATCGCTTACGGCGTTGCGAAGTCGCATTTGGCTTCGCAACGCAAAATTATTGATACGTATTGCAAAAACAGGCGCATTTTCGTTGTTTGTGTGGTTGCGACCTTGTTCGGGTTGCGGCATTGACAGCGAAAAAACGTCAACGGAGAAAAAAGATGATTAAGGACGCAGATATAGCGATTAGAAATCCCAAACGCAAAAAGTTCGGGCGAGAAATTGAAGGTTTCTTGTTTTCGTTTGCGCCCGTGTTGCGCTTCTTGCTGTTCGGGTTGGTGCCGCTGATTGTAGGTTTGGCAATGGCTTTCCTTACGATGGAGTACACCTACGACCTTGCAGAAGGTACTTTTTGCGGGTTTGACAACTTCATTTATGTGCTTGACCCTACAAACGGATTTTGGAGCGCAGTCGGCAACACGTTGTTTATGGCGTTGGCATGGCCTATATCCATGGCAATTGCCTTGCTTGTGTCGATGTTGCTTACCAAGGACATCAAGGGCAAGCCGTTCTTCCGCACGGTTTACTTTATTCCGTTTGTGTGTTCGGTAGTGGCGTTGACGCTTATGTGGAACGTCCTGTTGGACTACAACTACGGTCCGATAAATCAACTGTTGGAGGGCGTGTTCGGTACGCGTATCAACTTCCGCGGCGACCCCGATTGGTACATTCCCGGGCTTATTCTGATGATGGTGTGGAGCACGACGGGCTACAAGATAGTTATACTTACCGCCGCACTGACCACCGTCAACAAAACCTACTACGAGGCAGCTTCGCTGGACGGCGCAAACGCATGGCAAAAGTTTAAGAATATCACCTTGCCCGCAATCTCTCCGACGATGTTCTTTTTGTTGGTTACGGGCATAATCAACGTTTTGCAGGAGTTTACTCGTTCGCAGGTGTGGGACAAGTCCGGCGGCCCCAACGGTAAGGGCATCACGATAGTGTTTTATTTGTACCGCGAAGCCTTCGAATACAACAACATGGGACATGCCTCGGCGGTTGCATGGATATTGTCGATTATGATTGTGATAATTACGATAATCAACTTTGTCGTAAGCAAAAAGTGGGTGAAGTATGACTGATAAATCTATCTACGATCCGTCGTTGATTCTCCGAAGCAAGGCGAAACGCATTGCAAGCAAGGTGTTGACCTATCTTGTATTGATAGTTGTCGCACTGTCGGTGCTGCTGCCGCTGTACATCGTACTTATTACATCGTTCAAGGGCAAGTCGGAGGCAATGGATTCGTCGTTCAGTTGGTGGCCTGCCGAGGTTGACTTGCACGGCTACAAGGAAGTGTTTACCTACACTTCGGGCAGTGACGACGAAGTTCCTACCGTAATCCGCGGCTTTATCAACACACTTATCGTGTCGGTGCCGACGTCGATTATCGGGGTGCTTGTTGCGGCTCTTGCGGCATTTGCTTTTGCCAAGTTGGAATACAAATCCAAAAATATGCTGTTTGCTATTCTCCTTGGCACGATGATGATTCCCGGCACGATTACGTTGATTCCGTCTTACGTAATTTTTGACAAAATCGGCTGGGTAGATACCTTTTGCCCCCTTATGATACCGGCAATGCTGGGTGGCGCAAGTTGTGTGTTCTTTCTCAGACAGTTCTACTTCTCGATACCAAACGACTTGATGGACGCGGCAAAGATAGACGGACTAGGCAACTTCGGTATATTTTTCAGCGTAATGTTGCCGCTGTCGATGCCTGCGCTTATCGCACAGTTGGTGTTGGCGTTTGTCGGCAGTTACAATGCCTATCTCGGACCGCTTTTGTACTTGCAGTCACCCGAAAAGTACACGTTGCAAATTGCGTTGCAGTTTTTTAAGGGCACCTACACTACCGACTGGGCAGTGGTGATGGCAGGCGCGACGGTGTCGCTGATTCCGACCCTTGCGCTGTACCTGTTTGGACAAAAGTACTTTATCGAAGGTATCGCCACAAGCGGAATGAAACTGTAAAATTTGTCCGTTTGTACAAAAATTTTAAGTACGTATAAAGATTTCTATAATTACAACCCTGTTGCAATTTTTTCGGAAACGGGGTGCGGAGCAAAATGTTTTGACGAAAACGTTTTGTTAGTGCAAAAAAACTCCCTAACACACAGGAGATACTATGAAAAAGTTACTAAATCTACTTCTTTCCGCCATTATGGTTGTCACGGGCTTGTTTGCGCTTGTCGGGTGCGACGGCGGCAACTCTCTCGGAGTAGTGGAATTGGCCTACTATGACGAAGAGAACGACAGCATCGGCTACAACAACAGTTTGTTCTATCGCAACGACCTGCTGGAAACGGGCGCCGACCCTTGCGTAATAAAGGTTACCGAGGGCGAATACAAGGATTGGTTTTTCTTGTACGGCACAACCGACACCACAAGTTGTACGGCATACGCCTGCTGGAAGAGCAAGGACCTGACCAACTGGCAATCCGTGTCTATTTGCTACTCGCCAGAGTCGTCGAGTTGGGGATTGGCGTCTTTGTGGGCTCCGGGCGTAATTTACGATCCGTCCGACGGCAAATACTATTTGTTTTACAGTGCGGAAAACAGTGCAAGCGGCTACTACAAAACCAAGTACCTCGGTATGGCTGTTTCGGACAGCCCTGCGGGACCGTTTGTTCAGTACACGGGCGTAAACGGCAACGGCGACACGATTACCCTTGCCGATCCGATTTTTGACATTCGTAAGGCCAAGGACGCACCGTTTTTCCAAACGGATTACGCCAAGGAAACGGATTCCTACAAGAAGAATACCAGCTTCATCGACGCTTGTCCGTTTATCGCTTCGGACGGAAGCAAGTATCTGTACATGTGCCGCAGTCGTAACGCCCACAGTTCCAACATCATATCCGTAGTGAAAATGACCGACTGGGCAACCCCCGACTACAACACCTATAAGGAACTTACCACGCTTGACCGCACGACATTAGGCGGCACGGTGCAGCCCGAACGCAGCGAAACCAAGATTAACGAAGCGCCGTACATGACGGAACGTAACGGCAAGTACTACCTTACCTTTTCCATCAATGCCACGACCGACCCGGAATACGCAGTGATGCAAGCCGTCGGCGACAGCCCGACGGGACCTTTTACAAAAGTGCAGGAGTCGGAAGGCGGACTTGTAATCGGCATCGACTACATGAACAACGAGTGGGATCACGTGCTTTGCTGCGGTAGCCATGCCTTTGTGGAGGACGGCGACGAATTGTGGATCGTATACCACCAGGATCGCAACCGCGCAAGCGAAGGTTTGTCCGGCGTCGGCACAAACAACCGCGGTTTTGCTTGCGACAGAGTAAACTGGGTGACAAACCAAAACGGACTGGAAGTGCTTAAAGCCAACGGACCTACCACAAGTCCGCAACCGTTGCCTTCGTCCTACACGGGTTACACAAATCTTGCACTCAAAGCCAAGGTTACGGCAACCCAAACGGTGGACGGCACAACGACAGATATCGACGACGATACGTGCAAACTGCTCAACGACGGACTTGTTCGTTTCCACGACATCGACATCATCGACGAGTTTTATGCCGAGGGAGTTGTTACCGTAACGCTTGCTTTCGACGACTACGTTACGGCAAGGTCGCTTGTTATTTACAACAGTTGCTTGTTCGACAGTGCGTTTTACCGCGTGGCACGTATCGACTTCGGCTTCCGCAAGGAAATCGACGGCAAAACATACACGGGCATTGCACGTGTGGACGACTTGTACTACAACCTCGAAAAGTACTCACAACTCGATTTGGGCATTATGCGCCCGGGTGCGCCGCTGATACTCGAATTTGACGAACTGCAAATCAATTCCGTAACAATAACCTTTGTTTGTCCCGACGGACAGGAAAACATCGGCGTTTCGGAAATAATGCTTATGGGCAAGTAGGAGGACGGCTATGAACAAACGTATTTTGATACCTATCCTTGTCTGTATCCTTGTTGTTTCTTTGTTGTGTGCATGCAGTACCGACATCGAGTTTAGTTTCCCTAAGTACCGCGTCGACAAGACCTCTACCAAGGAAGAGCCTCTTGCCAAGGACGACGGAGCGGTAATCGACGGCGTACTGGACGAGCCTTTCTGGCAGGACGCGCAAAAGACGGCTTTTACCATTACCAGTAAGGTGTCCGACGACGTAACGATGACCACAATGGTGTATGTGTCCGATTTCGGCGTGTACTTCGGCATTGTTGTCAACGACTACGCCGTGTACTACAACTCCGAACGCAAACCGTCACGCAACACTTCGGCGGAGATCTACGTGCGCGGTTTCGGCAACAGCGAAACGGAAACCTACAACCTGCGCCTTGCGCCCACGGGCGTTGACGGCGAAATTCAAAAGGAATCTCGTTCGTGGCGACTGACTACCGTCAACGGCAAAGCCGAGTTCCGCCAATGGGTGTACCTGTGGGAAGGGGCCTCGGTGGTCAAGGGCAATATCAACACGAGTTTGTGCGAAGGTTACGTTGCCGAAGCGTTTATCCCGTGGAGTACACTAGGCGTCGGCAACTGCGGCTACGTAAGATACATGCCTGCGTTCAACCACGTAGAAACGGAAAGCGCAAGCAGTGCCGAGCGTACCTGGACGGGTACGACGGGTTGCAACATCAAGTCGCCCGACACCTACAAGGTGGTGTGCAACCAAGGCATCGTCGATCTTGACGGACGTCAACCCACGATACTTACCGCTCCCGCAATTCACCTCAGCGACTCGTTGCTGAGTGACGGCACTTACACAACTACGGTTGCGGCAACATCCAACTTCGGCGCAGACGGACTGAACAACGAACAATCGGCAGTCGACGCGGAGTGGAACCTGCCCGACGGCGTAACAATGACCAAAAACGCCGACCACACTGTGACAATCGGCGTACCGCAAAGCAAGATAGCCGACTTCAAGGACGGTATCCCCTACACGGTGACATATCTCGGAGTTACCGAAACAAGTGAAATACTGTATGCTCCCGTAGCGTTGGACGGTATGCCCGACGAGGCGTACGGACCTAAGTACAGTCGCAGCACTCTTAACGGTGCGTCGCAAACAACCTACGCCAAGGTTGCACGCAAGGGCGTGTATATAATGGTGGAAGTCACCGACGGCAACATTCAACTTAATACCCACACCGAAACGTACTTTATGTTCGGCGACAAGTGTCAAATCGGCAACAGCTGGCAATTGCGCTACTACCCCTACTCCGACACTTACAAAACCTACGCTTACAACACGCCCAATGCCCAAAATTACGCTTGGTCGGAGTTGACGGGCAATGCAAAACTAGGCGTAAATCTGATAGGCAAGATTACCGACAAGGGTTACAATGTGGAAATTTACATTCCCTATTCCGTACTTAAACTTGCCGAGGCTCCGCAAACGGTCAAAGTGTTGTCATGCTACGGCTACTATCCGCAGGGCGCGACAAGCGTGTCCAATATGGACGGCGACACACGCATCGGCAACAAGTACGTATGGGACGTGGCAAACTACCTGACGTTTGACGCAAACGGCTACGTGCGCAAGTCGGTCAACCTGGACAACGTCGTGTTGACCGAGGACGACCTCAAAGACGGCAACTACGTCAAAGACTTTGCCATAACCGACGACGAAGGTAACTTGTTGAAAGTGGACAAATTTACCTTCCTTGCCAACAACATCATGCCGCTGGACAACGGCTGTTACCGCATCATTATACCGCAGGACGAACGCAACAAGTTTGTCACTCCGAGGCAAGAATCGCTTGTCTTAGACGGTCAAAAGTACAAGATTTACTTCGAAATCTTCAATCCTGCCAATGCCGACGTATTTGTCAACTACGACAACGGCACGGTGACAAACAGCGGTACCAAGACGTCCGCCACGGTGTCCACGGTCAAGATAAATGCCGAGCGCAACAGTACGGCGTTCATTGATGTACCTACTTCCGACGTCAAATACACAACGGGCATTGACGGCTCGGCAAACGGCGCAATCGTCACAAACAACAAGACGGGCGCATACACGCTGATGGACGGCGTAACGACAGGCACAAGCGACTTTACCGTGTCTGCATGGCTCAAGATTGACGGCAACACGACAATTTCTACCGGCAACAGTAATGTACTGTTTGCCACAAGCAGTGTCGGCGGAGTTAAGTCGCACGGCGGTTTCTATGTTACCATGCGCAACAAAGACGGTGTCTACTCTTTGCAATTCTCCTACAACGGCGACACGCGCACGGCGGTCAGCGAAACAACCAAGAGTTTGCCCTTTGCCGCAGGCGAGTGGAACCTCATCACATTGGTACGCAAAGGCACAAGCCTGACGATCTACCTCAACACACGCAAGGTGTACACCGTAACGCTTACGGACAATGCCGATCTCGGCGGCAACCTGCTGTCGTTTGGCGGTTTCTACGGCGAAACGTTTGCCTACCAGGACAGCGACATGATGTTTGACAACGCTTGCTTCTTCGGTCGCGCACTTGGCGAAGGTAACATCAAGGCTTTGTACGAAATGTACAACAAGTAATTAAATAAGTACCGCTTTGCGGCATTAAACACTGCAAAGCGGTGCAAATAAAACAGTTTGTACAACTGAACGGAGTTGGACAGACGGTTTGAAAAAGGCTGTAATATTTGCTGAGCAAATAAAAAATAAATCTTTGAAGGAGGAACTAGATGAGCAAAAGGACATTGACAGTTGCATTGCTTGCGTTGATTGCCGTGTTGTGTTTGGCAATGGTCGCATGTATGCCTGCCCATGAACACGAGTACGAAACCACTTGGTCGTACGACGAAACGCAACACTGGCACAAATGTAAGGGTTGCGACGAAGTTGTCGACAAGGCCTCTCACCACGGCGGTACGGCTACATGCAGCGCAAAGGCAATCTGCGTCGACTGCGGTCAAACCTACGGCGAACTTGCCGACCACGATTGGGGCGAGTGGAAGGTAACAACCGAACCGACTTGCACCGAAAAGGGAGTAGAAACCCGCGTTTGCAAGGTCGATCCTACGCACACCGAAACTCGCGAAGTGGCGGCCAAGGACCACAACTATGCCGACACATGGAGTCACGACGAAACCAACCACTGGATCGAGTGCACAGCCTGCAACGATAAGAAAGACCTTGCTGCACACCAATACGGCGATTGGACGGTTGTAACCGAGGCTTCCTACACTGCGGCAGGATCCCAAAAACACTCCTGCACTACATGCGGATACGAACAAACGGAAGAGATTGCCCAACTCGTTGCCGTCACTAGCGTGACGATTGACGGCGAAAGCACTCTTCAACTGAAAATCGGCGACAATGCGACGCTTACCGCAAAGGTACGGCCCGACAACGCAACCGACAAAGCGTTGACGTGGACAAGTACCGACAGCGAAGTGGTGGAAGTTGTCGACGGCGAAATAATTGCGCGCGGCACAGGCACGGGCACAATCACGGCTACCGCCCACGACGGGCAAGGTGCCAAGGCATCGGTTACAATCACGGTAGTGGTGCTTGCAAACGAAGTAAAGATTGCGGGCGACAGCTATGTTGCAATCGGCGGCACGATAGACTTTGCCGCAACGGTATCTCCCGACAACACGACCGACAAGACGGTTTCGTGGTCAACGGACAACAGCGAAGTTGCAACAATCGACAACAGCGGCAAACTGACCGCCGTTGCGGAAGGCAAAGTTACCGTTACCGCAACCACAACCAACGGCAAGACTGCCACTGCAACGGTGTACGTAACCAAGGTTGCGATTGACGGCAACATTGACGACGATTTGTATGCCAACACAATTCCTTTGCACAACGACACGTTGAAGTACAAAGAAGCAGTCGCTACCAACCCAATCACTGACGAAATAAGAGTAATTTTCGGTGACAGCGGTTTGTATGTCACTCACAAAGTTACCGACGCTTTTGTCGGAGCGAAAACATGTATTGAAACATTTATTTGTACAGGCGATACGCCCGTTGCGGCAAGCGGTTCACAACCGGCAAACATGTACTACGTTCGTTTCTATGTACACCCCGAGAACGGCAAATTCTTTACTAATGTGTACAACGGAAAGTCAGGTAGCTTCCCTTGGAAAACAGATGTACCGATGGATTTGTTCCACAAACTCAAGATTACCGAAAATGGTTTCAATGTGGAAATTTTCATTCCGTATTCCACAATCGGGCTTACGGAAAAACCGCAAACAATCAATTTGCTGTCGCAACATTTGAATTATGCAACAGCCAATGCTGAAAAGGAAAAAAATGCAGTAGGTAACTACTACGGTATAGAACAAGCAAAACTAGTTGACATCAACAACTACTGGAAGTTTGACAGTATGGGTTACTACCGTGCAAACAACACATCGTACGGTATCATCAACAGCATCGGCGACATTACGGTCGGCAGTAACGAGATTGTAGACGGCAATTATGTCAAGACATTTACAGTCAAATCAAAGTTCCAAGAATACGACTCATATACGGCCGTGTCGGGACTTACATTTGACAACGAGTACATTACGGCAATCGGCAACGGCGTGTACAAAATCAGCATTCCCAAGTCGGTAGAAGCAGAGTACTACACCGGCAAAGAAGTAGCCGTCAAGCGTGGCAACGAAGTAATCGGCAGTTTCAATCTTACAATTGTCGAAGGCATTCCCGTAACAAGTATTTCTTTGGAAGGTGGCAAAACACAACTTGTCAAGGACGAAGAAACGACATTCAACGTTGTGTACAACCCCGCAAATGCAAATCTTTTGAAAGGTATCACGTGGCGCAGTTCCGACGAGTCTGTAGTTACCGTCGTTGACGGAAAAGTTACGGCAGTAGGTTACGGCTACGCAACAATCACCGCCGTTACCGAAGGCGGCGTGGAAGCCAAAGTTACCGTTTGGGTGCCCGAAACAGTCATTGACGGCAACGTCGACGACGAGTTGTATGCCAACACAATTCCTTTGCACAACGACACGTTGAAGTACAAGGATGCAACCGCTACCAACCCCATCACCGATGACACCAAAGTCATTTTCGGCGAAAAGGGCTTGTACATTACTCACAAAGTTGTCGACGCATTTGTCGGTGCGCAAACACGTATCGAAACATTTATTTGCACAGGCGATACGCCCGTTGCGGCAAGCGGTTCACAACCGGCAAACATGTACTACTTCCGTTTCTATGTACATCCCGAAAACGGTAAATTCTTTACCAATGTGTACAACGGAAAGTCCAGCGACTTCCCCTGGAATACAAATGTACCGATGGATTTGTTCCACAAACTCAAGATTACCGAAAATGGTTTCAATGTGGAAATTTTCATTCCGTATTCCACAATTGGACTTACGGAGAAACCGCAAACCATCAACTTCTTGTCGCAACATTTGACGTATGCAACAGCCAACGCTGCCAACGAGAAAAACGCAGTGGGTAATTACTACGGCATAGAGAAACTCAAGCTTATTGATATCGGTAACTACGTCAAGTTTGACGGCATGGGTTACTACCGTGCAAACAACGCATCGTACGGTATCATCAACAGCATTGGCGAAAAAGTTGTCGGCAACAATGAGATTGTAGACGGCAACTATGTAAGCACGATTACGATCAATTCGACGTTCCAGGCGTACGACTCCTTTACGGCAGTGTCCGGGCTTACCTTTGACAGTGCGTATATCACGGAAGTAGGCAACGGTGTGTACAAGATTGTCGTACCCGAGGACAAACAACCCGACTTTGCCACTGCGCAAACAATCAAGGTTATGCGCGGCACGGAAGAAATTGGTACGTTTACGCTAAGATTGACAACGGCTGTCCCCGTGACCGACATCGAACTCAACGGACCCGACAGTGCGGTTGTCGGTGATACGGACATCAAGTTTACGGCGACGGTGTTGCCCGACAACGCAACCGACCAAACCGTAACGTGGGAAAGCTCCGATACGGACGTTGCAACAATCGACGGCGAAGGCAATGTTACCATTGTCGGCATAGGTACAACTACTATCAAGGCTACTGCGGGCGGTATCAGTGTTACGAAAAAAATGGTTGTAGGCGAAGCTCTTACAAGAGAAGCCGTTGTCAAGGTGACGTATGAAAACGGTACCGTAGTCAACAGCGGAACAAACCAGGATGTTGTGATTGACACCGTTGTTCGCAATGCCGTTGAAAATCCACCCAAAGATACTCCTAAAACCGATGCTTTTAATCACACAGATAGCAATGCTTTCGTGACGGGTATTGACGGTGACAAAAATGGTGCGTTGTCAACAAACAATGAGAAGGGATCGTACTTGCTTATTAAAGATTACAATCTTGGCACAAACGACTTTACTATATCCGCATGGGTGTATGTTGCTGATATGAGCAAGCTAAGTGGTGGCGGCGGATCTCAACTTTGGGGAACATGTATGGTTGATGCCAAACCGATAACCGGAATGATGGTTGGTATTAGAAATAACGGAAAGATTGTTTATAAGTTAAACGGTCACTCCGGCCCAGCAAAAAGTGTAGATACATCATCATCGGCATTGAAAGGCTGGCACAAGTTCACTGTGACTCGTAGTGGAAACAAAGTGAGTATTTATTTCGACAACGTACTGAAGAAAACGGAAACCATTGCAGAAGCCAACCTTGACTTTGGTACTCATACCATTTGTTTCGGTGCATATATCAACGAAACGTGGTCGTATCAAAACAGTAGCATTGTCTACGACAACGTAACAATTTACGACTACGCCTTGACGCAAGGACAAATCGTCGCACTTACGGCTAGCAAAAAGTAGTTTGATTGGTTTTGCCTGACCACAAACAGGCATCACAACTCAATCCCGTTCCCCTTCAACAAGGGGAACGGGGACGGTTGTGTGTAATCTGTTTGAATTGTTGTGTAATCTATTTGTTTGATGCGCTCGAAGTGGCATACCGCTCACTTTGTAGTAGGCGTCGGATGTTGTCAACCAATCTTATCGCCGAGGTATTGTTTTCCAATTTGCCACATCGTGACAAATCGTAAAGCAATAATGGCAGGGTTTGGTAGGTAATTGCGTACCAACCCCGAAACGTTTTGCATTGCCCCGCACGGTCGGGCTGTCTTGCCGTGTTGTCGGCGTGCAGAACTACTTCTCACTTTCAAGGAGATTGTTATGAAAAACTTATTTGCAATTCTTGCCGTAGCGGTGCTTGTCTGCACTGCCGTTGTGGGTGGGGTAAGCTTGCCCGAAACCTTTGCGGAAGAAACGGCTCAACTCAAAAACGTTGACGTGTACCTTATCGCAGGGCAAAGTAACGCTGTAGGCTACACCAAGGTGGACAGCTCCGAAGAACAAGCCGAGATTGACAAAGACCCTCGCTACACCGAAGGTTTTGCCGATGTGTTGTACTACGGCTACGTGGAATGCACCAAGGACAACACAATCCCGACGGACATGGCTGTAGCCAATGTCAGACTTGGCAAGGGAGCGCAGTCGCAAGGTAAAACTCGTGACGGCACAACCTACGCTACATTTGGCCCGGAACTGGGTATGGCTAAGTATTTTGCTGACAACGGCGTTGCGGGTACGCAGTACGGTATCATCAAGTATGCGGCAGGCGGCACGGCAATCTACGACGAGTTTAAGTCCAATCTGGGCAGTCAGTACGGCAACTGGATGAGCCCGTCGCTTGTAGCCAAGTACGGCAAGGGCGACGCTACGCTTACGGGGCTGTGCTACTCCAACTTCCTTACAACGGTGCGCCAAGGATTGCAGGCATACAAAGCCGCAGGCTACAACCCCGTGATAAAGGGTCTTGCTTGGATGCAGGGCGAAAGTGAAAGTCAAAGCGCAAACAACGCCAAGATTTACTCCGAATTACTAGGCACGTTGATAACCGACATGCGCAAGGATTTGACAGAGATCAGCGGTCAGGATTTGTCCGAAATGGTTGCCATAGTGGCAGAGATTCCGCAAAAATACAAGGATATGCTGAATGACAAAGGCGAAAGTATTGCTCCTTATGTCGACATTGTGCGTGCGCAGATGGACGCACTTAAAGAAAAGGACGCCGACGTCATTCTTATCGACAACGACTTTGTGAAGTTGCCCGGTACCGACAAACATCACTACAACACGCCCGATATGTTGAAGGTCGGCGAAAACTTTGCCGAAGCGCTTGTGGAAGCGACGAGCGGCGGATTGCCCAAGGTAAAAGTTGTTTGCAGCGAAGGCGGCACAAGCAATATCGTGTCCAAGCGTGCCGAGGTTGCCGCCCAGTTGGCAGTAACATTGACCCCGAACAAAGGCTACGAAATGGAATCCTACTCGTTTGTCGGCGACAACGGACAAGCCGTCGAAGTTACCGCGCGTAAAGTAGGTAACGTGTTGCGTTTCGTAATGCCCGACGGCAACATTACTCTCAAAGCCGTGTTTAAGCCTATCCCGAAGTACAACGTCACCGTAGACGGCGGCGAGCATGGCGAAGTTTTTCGTACCAATGCGCAACGTCAACCGTTTAGGGGCGAAAGAGTTACGTTTACTTTCAAACCTGCCGAGGGTTACAAGCTTGACAAAGTCGTTGTAAACGGCGAAGAGGTGAAAACTGACGGCGCGTACACCTATCCCACCTACACGACGGAAGTTGCAGAGGATCTGAATGTCGTTGCGACTTTTGTCAAAATTCCCGTAGAAGTCGACACTGACCCTGCAAAACCGACAAAAAAAGGTTGCAAGGGCGTTGTGTCGGCGGGTGCGGCGATTGCCTCGATTGCTGCCGTTGCAGTGGCGTATTTTGTACGCAAAAAGAACGTTTAACAACTCTATGCGACACGCAGTAGGCCGATTTGCGGACTAAACGCAACATCGGCCGTAGTTGAGCTTGCAAAGTGTATTGCGGCCGTATTGGTGCCGCTAAAAAATTGGAGAAAAGATTTATGAACAAAAGACTGTTGCCTGCCTATCCGCTTTTTGTCAACGACCCGTTTTTTTCTATATGGTCGGGTGGAGATGTACTCAATCAAACCGACGCTATGTTTTGGAACGGACGTTTGCGCAAGACCTACGGCGTTGTAAACGCAGACGGACAAACATTCTCTTTTATGGGAATTGTAGAGGGGGCAACTCCGCTGGAACAAACAAATTTGAAAGTGACGGCTTTTGCCACCGAATACGGTTTTACTTGCGACAAATTTGATCTTTGCGTAAAGTTTGTATCGCCTTTGTTGCCTACCGACGTGGAGTTGGCCGCTCGCCCCGTGTGCTACATGGGTTACGAAGTCACCCCCAAGCAAGCAATCGGCAAACTTACCGTGTCGCTTGCGTTGCACGAGTGTCACTGCTACGATCGCGTAGAAGATTTTGTCATTGGCGGCGCATTTGAAATGCAAGGTTACCAGACGGCGTTTTTCGGGCTTAACAGACAGCATCCGATGTCGCACACCGGCGACAGTTTTGCCGCCGATTGGGGCTACTGGTACGTGTCGGCCGAGCAAGCGTACTTCTTTGCCGAAAGCGACTGGAACAAGTTTGTTGCCGACGGTACGATAGATTACACCTACATCGAACAAGACAAAAAATACATTGCCGGCTTCGACAGTTACGACGATGTTGTCGCGGGCAAAACGCTTGGCGGCAAAATGACCGTGGCTTTTGATGACCTTTGCTCGATTTTTTACTTCGGCGAGTGGCTCAAAGGATACTACTTCCGCAACGGAAAGAGTATTTTCGACGCAATAGAACAAGCGTACAACGACTACGAAAGCACTCTTGCCAAACTGTCGGCGTTTGAAAACGACCTTGACAAGCGTTTGCAAGGCTACGACGAAGACTACCGTTTGTTGTGTGTTGCCGCACTCCGTCAGACGATGGGCGCGCACAAGATAGTGCAAAACGCCAATGGACAGTTGCTGTTTTTGTCCAAGGAATGCCACAGCAACGGTTGTATTGCAACGGCGGACATCACTTATCCGTCTATGCCGCTGTTTTTGCTGTACAATCCGTCGCTTGTACAAGGGATGCTTGCGCCGATATTCGACTTTGCACGCATGCCCGTGTGGAAATACGACTTTGCTCCGCACGACGCAGGAACCTACCCGTATTGCCTGGGACAGATGTACGCCGTCAAGGGCAATGCCGACAAAAACGACAGATTTGTGTCCAACATGTTCCGTCGCAACCGTCAAAGCGGCATTATCGTCAGCCACCCGATGGTGTACAAGTATCCGCAAAACGCCGAAGTGTACAACTTCGACTGCCAGATGCCGATAGAAGAGTGCAGTAACATGATCATTGCCGCCTATGCTTCGGTTCGTTGCGGCGGCGACAGCAAGATTCTGAGCGACAACTACGACCTGCTCAAAATCTGGTACGGCTATCTCGACCGCGCGGGACTTGTGCCCGAACGGCAGTTGTGTACCGATGACTTTGTGGAACGTCTCGGCAAAAACGTCAATCTGTCGGCAAAGGCGATTGTCGCGGTAAAGTGCTTTGCGCTTATTGCCGAACAACTCGGCCGCGCCGACGACAAACAACGTGCCGAACAACGTCTCGCCGAGTACCTTGACGAGTTTTACAAGCACTTTGACGGTGCCGATCATCTGCCGCTTACCTATGACAGCGAGAACGACACATACGGACTTAAGTACAACATGGCTTACGACGTGCTGTTTGGCTTCGGGCTGTTCGACAAGCAAATGCGCCAAATGGAAATCGAATACTATCTGACCAAGATCGACAAGCTGGGAGTGCCACTTGACAATCGCTACGATCTTGCCAAGACCGATTGGATACTGTACGCATGCACGCTGACCGACGACCGCGCCAAACAACGCGACCTGTACAAGGGCGTTGCCGAGTTTTTGCGCACGTCGCCTTGCAGAGTGCCTTTCAGCGACCTGTATCACGTGCAGGGCGGACAAATAAAGGACTTCCAAAACCGCACAGTGCAGGGCGGAATTTATATACTGTTGCTAAAAGACGAACTGCAAAAGAACAAATAACCGTCGCGGACCCCGACGGCGAACTTCTTTCGGCAAGGATGGCTTCGGCGTACTATGAGGCGCACGGACTGACAGGCGTAGTTGCGCCGCAAAAGATACAGTCCGATCTGCCGTACGCCGAGGGACATATCTGCTACCACCGTCGCACGGGCAAACACTCCATGACGCCGTTCGATTGGCAAGTATATACGGACATTTTGAAACGCATTTAGCAAGTTGCGGCATACGTTTGGCAGATTGATTTGTATCGATTTTGCACATACGTATGCTTTTTTTTGTAATTATTGTGGCAAAATACTATTGGGCAAAGCGAGCGGTTTTGTTTTCCGCTTGCAACGCGGCGCACAATGTGGTATCATTTACTGTGGCGGTTGCCTGCGGATGTAGCGTGTGGGCAGTCCGCTTGTTTGTGCAAAAGCATGCTCGTTGTCGTAAGTGACGGGCAAGGAGTAACTTATGTCGGAATTTTTCAACAACATGATGTACGGCGACGGTAACAAAAAGGACTTTACGTCCGCCGATTTGCCGCGCACTCGGGCGCAGGTGTACAAGCGGTTGCTTCGCACGCAGTGGGGCAAACTGTTTGCCGTCAATTTGTGGACGGCGTTGTTTTGCCTGCCTTTTTTTGCATGGAGTATACTTTGCGTTGCCTATGGCTCGCGCTTTGACATTGCGACTGTCGACGGCATGCAGGCGTATGCGCGCTTTCTGATTACCTTGCGCTATCCGCTGACGGTGGTGTTCGGCATGGTGGCGTTTGTCGGGTTTGCAGGCGCATTTTACACGGTACGTAACCTTTGTTGGGGTATGCCGACGGCAACGACCCGCGCGTTTTTCCGTGGCGTGCGCTCATCTCGGGCGCAGTTTGTCGCCATTGGTTTTGTGGCTTCACTGCTGTATTGTTTGTTCGATTTTTCACTGACGGTATTGGATTTTGCCGACTTCGCCACGATGCAAAAGGTGTTGTTGTATGCGCTTGTCGTCTTTGCCGCGCTGTTGCTTTGCGGCGGTTTGATGTTTGCGCTAAACCTGTGTTCTACCTACAAAATGTCGCTGTTTACCGCTGTAAAGAACTCATTTTTGTTTGCCGTCAAGTACGTGTGGAAAACACTCGGCGCACTGTGCGTAACGGTGCTGCCCTTTGTACTGCTAGGGTTGGTAGGCACAATCTGGATGCGCCTTGCCGTGTATGCGGTGTTGGCGTTGTTCGGGTTGGTGCATATTGCCGTGGTGTGGCATTTGTTTACAAACAGCGTGTTTGACAACCACATCAACAGGCAGTCCTATCCCGATTTCTATCGCAAAGGATTGGCTCCCGTAGGGACGCTCGACGAAGCCAATCGTACGGACAAGGCGGCAGACAATAAGGATGCCGGCGACACGTGTCCGAATGACGAAACGGAGGTGCGGTAGCCTATGACAAAACTTGTCGCCAACAATTTGTTCAAGGTGTACGACAACGGTACAACTGCGCTGCGCGGACTGTCTTTCGAGCTGTCCGACGGCGATTTTGTCAACGTAATGGGATCGTCGGGTTGCGGAAAAACCACGTTGCTTAAATGTATCGCAGGCGTGGAAGGATTGTCTAGCGGAGAGTTGTACTGTGACGGCGAGCTGCTCAACAATGTGGACGTGCAGCAACGCAACGTCGCTCTTGTTTCGCAGGAGTTTTCGCTGTTTCCCAATATGACCGTGTTTGAAAACGTGCTGTTTGCGCTAAAAAAGCATCGCGCAACCTACGACGAAAAGTGCGCCGTCGTGTGGGATATACTGCACAAAACGGGGCTTGACGAAATACAAAACGCCTTTCCGCGGGAATTGAGCTACGGTCAACGGCAAAAGACGGCAATTGCACGCGCATTGGTCAAGCAGCCGCGGATAATTTTGTTTGACGAACCGTTAAGCAACCTTGACCCGATCGGCAAGGCAACTTATCGTGCGCTTATAGGCGAAACAAAGCGTGCGTTCCCGTCGGCGCTGTACCTGTATGTTACTCACAACGGAGCCGACGCAATGGCGCTGGGCAACAAAACGTTGTTGATGGACGGCGGCAAAGCGTTGCAGTTTGGCGATACAGACGATGTGTTTGCCAATCCCTGTTGTCTTACGGCAGCGCAGATTTGTCGCGAGCAATGTAACGCGCGGCAAGGCGTTGTAGGAGACAGCTGTGTGACAACCGACGACGGCGATGAGTCCATTTCGCCATACATGCAGGCAACTTTACGCGTGCCTGTCGGTAGCACTGTCACGGTCGTGGGCAACGGCAACAGAACGGGATTGTTTGATCTGCAGGGTAATGCCGTTTGCGGATGTATGCAGTCGGTGGCATTGCCGTGTAATGTCGGGCGTAACGACGTAACTATTGACGGCAAATCTTTTCCGCTCGGAGAGTTGTCCGACGGCGTGGTATGTACTGGCAACGGGTTTGCTGTATGCCCGACGGACAAAATAGTCGCCGATTTCGACATTGGCGGCACGCTTTCCGACGATAGAATTTCGGTCGTTTCAACGGTCGGTTACATTGACGACAAACATATTGTTTGCAATTGTCTGGAACGAAAAATTACTATACGTATGCAAAATTTTGCGCAGAATTGCACAAATTTGCCTACGCTCGGCGCACAGTTGCGGCTATCTGTAAGTCTTGCCGACGTGCGTTTTGTCACTGACGACGGCAATGTGGCTGTTGCCGACTACCGTGTATACCCGAACTTCGCCGTAGCCAAGGTCGCGGACGGCAAGCACAACATAGTTGTCGTAGGCGGCATCAGGATAACGCTGCCATTTGCCGTTACTGGCAAAACGGTGCAATTGCAGTTTGCGCCGAACTGTTTTGCTGTGACCGATGACAAACGGCAACTTGCCGTCAAGCGTGTGCTAAACGTGCAGATCGGTACGTCGCAAACAATATTTTTTGCCGAAATTCATGGCTTTTGTCGCTACGTAACGGCAATTTTGCCGAACTATACGCCGTCGGCAAAACAACTCTACCTGCGCCCCGACCCGAAGGGAATTACACTAGTGTAAACAGTTTCTGATTTTTAATATTCGGATGATTGATTTTGGCTTACGTTATTTTCACAAATTTTTCATTCATTACGATAATGGTTACTTCGCTTGTCGTAGGCAAACTTCGCTGTTTTGTCTGCGACTTTATTATATTTAAAAAAAATCTGCATTAAACAAAAAAACTATCGTCATATACTTGACAGGGGGGGGGGGGCAAGAGAATAAAATATAAGCGAGAATGAGACATTGCGCCCGTTTTGCAAACAAACGCACGACATA
>CAKQXG010000011.1 GCA_934281515.1 uncultured Clostridia bacterium
GTATGGGCAAGATACTTTATCGGCGGTCGTAACGTTGAGCTGTTATGCAAACCGTTTTTATTTGTTCCGATGCCGCTTGCCTTGTTCCCCGTGGCGTACTACTTGTGTTGCGCTTTGTGGCTTTGCAATTGGTACGCTTTTGCGGCAATGTGTGTGTTCGGCGCGGCTCATATCACGGTTTCGTTTAAGTCGTTCAGGTAGCGTCACTTGCGCCGCCGTGTCGGCAAAAGCCTTGTACGTATGTAAAATTTGCATACATTAAATTATGCAAACGGTCGGCAAATTGTTTGTTTTCGACTTGCGTTTGCGACAAAATTACGGAGATGTTTATGAAAAAATCATTTTTGCAAATTCTCGGCTTGACCGGGGTATTCAGCTTTTTGTCGTATACTGCGGCGGTGATATTTGCGCCGCTTTCCTATCTGGGGTACAATTGGCTTGCGCAGGCAGTCAGCGATTTAAGTGCGGCAAACGCTCCGTCGCTCGGCGCGTGGAACAGACTTACCGCCTTGTACAACGTATGCGAAACGCTGTGCGTAACCGTTGTTTGCGTCGGATTGCAAGGACAAAAAACTCGTTTGTTGCGTGTCGGCGTGTATTTGTTCGCGGCAATGGAGTGGACTTCCGCCGTCGGCTACCGCATGTTTCCGCTGTCCGACAGCGGTATGGCAGGTACGTTTCAAGACGTATTGCACATGATTGTCACAGTCGCAGTGGTGCTGTTGTCTATTGCTTCGTTGACAATCGTCATTGTCGCGGGTTTTCGCGGCAAGTCTTGCCACAGTTACGGTATTTGCGCCGCCGTTGCGCTTGCCATGATGTTGGTTGGTGCGCTGGGCACTGGTATTGTTCCTGCCGCCTACTTCGGAGTGGTGGAGCGTTTCAGCGTGTTTGCGGCAACGGGTTTCAATGCGGCGTTGGGCATACATTTGTTTTGCGGCGACAAAGCGCAGAATTGCGGCTTAGACTGTCGGTGACGCTTGTGGAAAATCCGACAAGTTTTTTAGAAAACAAAAGTTTATAATGGATGATTAAAGGAACAACTACAATGAAAAACTATACAATAAAAGATAAAAACAACCAAACAATCGTCATCCGCAACGAAAAGGAAAGCGACTACCGTGCTACGGAAAACCTTGTCAGAAATTCTTTCTGGAACGTTTATCGCCCCGGTTGCTCGGAACATTACGTGCTGCATTGCTACCGCAACGACCCCGACTTTGTGCCCGAGCTGGACTTTGTAATGGAACTTGACGGCAAACTTATCGGACAAGTTATATACGTTCGCTCGCACATAGATTGCACCGACGGTACGCAAGTTCAGGCAATGACATTCGGTCCCATATGTATCGCGCCGGAGTACAAACGTCGTGGCTACGGCAAGGTTTTGCTGGACTACTCTATGCAAAAAGCCGCTGAAATCGGTGTGGGAGCACTGTTTATTACAGGCAATATCGACTTCTACGGAAAGAGCGGCTTTGTGCCGTCCAAGACGCTCGGTGTGCGCTATGCTGACGATCCCGAAGCCGACTACTTCTTGACAAAAGAGTTGCAAAAAGGCTTTTTAAGCGGCATAAGCGGTACATACAGTGACCCTAACGGGTACTTTGTCGCGTCTGCCAATCCTGCCGCGTTCCGACAATACGAAGCTACTTTTCCGTATAAAGAGAAGCTTGTCTTACCGGGACAACTCTTCTCGGAATAGTGAAAAAAATTGACAATTGACTGAGAATTTTATGAAACGTATCGTAATTTACGTGCACGGCAAGGGCGGTAACGCCGACGAGTGCCGACACTACAATACAATATTTGCCGACAGTGACGTTGTCGGCATGGACTACTCTTGTCAAACCCCGTGGGATGCCAAGGTCGAATTGCCTGCGCTGTTTGACAAGTTGACAGGCGGCTACGACGGTGTGGTTATTGTTGCCAACAGCATAGGCGCATATTTTACGATGTGCGCTTTGTCCGACAAGCCTGTGGAACACGCCTACTTTGTCTCGCCCATCGTGGACATGGAACGCCTTATCCTGGATATGTGCGCTTGGGCAGGCGTTACCGAAACCGATCTTGCCAGGCGTGGCACAATCGACACAAACTTCGGCGAAACGCTGTCTATGCAATACCTTGCCTATGTACGTGCCAATCCGTACAAATGGACGGTCCCTACCGATGTGCATCTGACTGAGCTGTCCACAATCACTTCGTTTTGCGACAAGGTCGGCGCAACGCTTACCATCATGCCCGACGGCGAACACTGGTTTCACACCGACGAGCAAATGACGTTTCTCGACAATTGGTTGACAAATCGACTCAAAAGCATGCGGCAAGGCTGATTTTTGTCGCTCCGAACGTTCAAAAAGCACTCAAACAAAACTATTCTGTTTCGCACTGCAACAATTTTGCCAAAAAGTGTTGCATTTTTGTCGAACATCGGGTATAATAAAAGCCTATGTAGCAATATAGTGTCCAAACATACTATTATGGTTGCGCCGTATTGTCAGTAGCAGATAAGGAGTACCTTAACAATGTTTACGAAAAACAAAACCAAATTTGCAATTATCCTTGTGGCTTTGTGCCTGTGCCTTACCGTTGTGTTGGGCGCATGCAACAATGCAAAAGCTTTTACACCCGTCAAAACGGTTGCGGGCGAAGTGTCCGGTAACGGTGGCATCGCGGTAAGATACGGCGACTACATTTTCTACGTCAACGGTTACCAAAGCGACGCTACATCCGCCAACGACTACACCGACAGCAAGCGCGTAGGTTCCATCGTGCGCATTTCCGTTGAGGATCTCGAAGCGGCTATCGAAAAGACCACTCAAAAGAACAAGACAAGCTCTGTCATTTCTTCGGAAATTTCCAAACTTGTTGCCGAAAAGGCAGTCGTGGTGGTGCCCAACTTCTACTACAGTAACAACACTACCGAAACGGGTCTCAACGGTATCTACATCTTTGGCGGCAGACTGTACTACACAACTCCCAACGACGACCTTACCGCCGACGGTAGCAAATTGACAAGCGAACTGGTGCTCAAGAGTATCAACCTTGCCGATCCCGAAAAGACAGCGACTCGTCACTTTGTATTTACCGACAACTCCGCGCAAATTTTGCTTACGGAGCAATCGAACAAAGTTGTTGCAACCTACATCATGGGTAGCAAACTGTACAACCTTGACGTAGCCGACGGCAAGTCCACCGAGATCAAGTCGCACGAAGTCGACGAAGAAACCAAGGAAAACAAAGATTTGACCGTTTCCAACGTCAAGTACGACAAAAACGGTGACGGGCAATACACAGGTTTGTTCTTCACCGACGGCGACGGCAGCATTTGTCACATTGCCGCAGGCGCAAGCGACTACCAAGTGTATGTCACTAACCCCAAGAGCGAAGATGACAGCAAGACAAGCAGTCTGACCATCAAGAGCGTCAACGACGGCTACGTGTACTACACCAAAACTCCTGCCGACGGCAGCGACTACAACGTGTACCTTGCCAACGGCGTAGTGGAACAAGGCAAAGACAAGATCTTCTGCACAGGCGGTAGCAGTCTCACTCTGTACGGCTATGGCGACAAAGTTATTTTTGTCCCTTCTGCAGTTACAGACGCGGAACAAAGTTACTACAATATCGTTGTAAAGGATAAGGACGGCAACAAGGATAACGATAAACCTTTACTTGTTCCTGCCAACAACGTGTACAGCATCACGGTCAACCGTATCGAAGGCAAATATCTGTACTACACCGCAAACAGTGTCAACTACAAGCTTGACATCGACGCAGCACTTGTCACCGCACAGGAAACAGGTACGGTAATCGGCAAGAGCCTGTCCACAACGGCAACAGGTTGGTCCACTCCCGACGTACTCAATTTCACCATTGGCGAAGTTGTTCACAGCTACGTGTTTACGCTTGCCAGCGGCAGTGTGTCTGTAGTCAAATTTGACGCCGCCAAGCAAACCAACAGCACATCGGCAACCATCACTCTTGCCGAGCAAAGCAAGGACTAGTCAGACAAACTACCATCTACACACCATCGTTCGGAACGTCCGTTCGATGGTGTTATTTTTTACTTTTCAATGGGTAAAGATTTAATAAAAAAAATTGTAAAACATATTGAAATGACGTAGAAAACCTGTTATACTATAATTACTCGATAATCTTTTTAAGGAGGGCATGCTTATAGGCTAAAAAGAAAAGAACACCATGGCAAATCTACAAATATTTTACAAGGAGAAAATCTATGAACACGACTCGAAAGTTTTTTGTCCCGATTATTTTGACTATTTGCATTGCCTTTATGATGTCCTGTTTCTTCAATTCTACACAACAGGTTGCATACGCCGTGGAGATGACCGACCTACAGGAACGGCAAGATGGCAAGGTGTATTGCACGGCTACCATCGACGACGACTTTGCCGACGACAAAGTGTTGGTAGTGCTGGCAGACCAACCTGCTACACAAAATGCCGGTACGCATACCACATTGTCTGCAACGATGTCGGCAAGTACATTTGCCGAAGTCGGTTGCACCGAAGTAACAAACCTTACACCGTACAGTAGCGCAATTGTTGACGAACACCTGGCTGAGCTATCTAATCCTATCAGCACATTGTCACTAGAAACTAAATCCGAACATAAAGTAAACGTAGACAACTTCAAAAGGATAATCAGTTTAAAGTTGGCAAATCCCGGCAAACAAAACGTGCTTGATGCTATAAAAAAATTAGAAAAGCGCAGTGATGTGCTTATGGCAGAACCAAATTATAGATGTTCATTTAGTACAGGAGTTAGTACTCAGACACCACTCAATTCAACAGACCCCGATGTGTGGAAACAGTGGGCGGTAAACAATATTAATTTGCCTGCAGCTTGGAGTAAGTCTACCGGGTCTCAACAAGTATTGGTCGGAGTTGTTGATTCAGGAATAGATTCTACTCACCCGGATTTAAGTCAAAATATCAATAGACTTTTGTCGAGAGATTGCAGTCAAAATCCAATAGCTGTCGAAATGGATCCAACGGACCGTGTGGGGCATGGAACGCACGTGGCTGGAATAATCGGCGCAAATGGTAATAACGGAATTGGAATTGCTGGCGTATGCTGGAATATTTCACTGGTTTCGTTAAAAATAGCAGATGCGAGCGGAACACCAGATATTCAATATGCTATTCGTGCCATAGACTATGCTGCTTCAAAAAACATTTCCATACTAAATTGTAGTTTTAGTGGTTCTGGTAGTTCACTTGCGATTAGAACTGCCATGGAAAACTTTACTGGACTAGTGGTTTGTGCCGCAGGAAATGACAATAGCGATAATGACATTTATCTTAGGTCACCATGTGGAAATAATGACCTAAATAACGTTATTTCAGTTGGGGCTATTAATCAGAATAATAAAAAATGGGCGTACTCCAACTATGGTGCTACCAAAGTTGATTTGTTTGCACCAGGAGACGGAATCTATAGTACATATCGTAACAATTATAAATATGAGAGCGGTACATCAATGGCCGCCCCACACGTTACGGGTGTTGCTGCATTGCTTTTGTCGCGCCATCCGGATATGTCAGCAGGAGTATTGAAAGCGAGCATTTTGGAAGGGGTAGATAAACTTCCTGATTTAAGCGGCTTATGTGTAACAGGCGGAAAACTCAATGCGGACATTGATTTGAAAATACTTAATACGTCCGTTGTTTCCAAAAGTGGAGACAAGTGGACGATAAGATTAACCAACCCAACGTCATCTACCAAAGAAATAATCTACAATTCCAAGATGTGCTACGAGAGCGACGCTAAAAATTGGACTAATTTTATTGACGTAAACACAGTGACATTGGCGGCAGGTAGTTCTCGTAACATAGTTATTACGGAGAGATTGTTAGCGACGCACATTGCTTTTAGTTACATAGATGAGGGGATGAGATATATTACCTATTCCGACAAATTAAATACCAATGGTACTTTAAGCAGTGGATTTGCAAAGGTTTACGCACATGAGTATCCGCCATTAAGTATAATCGGTAAAAACGGATCTACTTGGAAAATAAAAATAACAAATCCTTATTCTACAGGTCAGACAGTACAATACAATGCAAAGATGTGTACGCTTGCCGATGCCGAGAATTGGAGCGGACTACAAGATATAAGATCTGTTTATATAAGTAAGGGTGGTAGTGCGATAGTCGACATTAGCGAGAACTCGTTTGCTCCGGCTATTGCTGTAAGTTTTGTTATTGGGTCTAATCGAATTGTCAGATATGCAGACAATTTAAATACAAATACAACTATGACCTTGCATAGAAACACCTTACCATTGTATATGGGACTTGCCAACAGCGGAAAAAGTGGTAGTGCGTGGAAAATAACAATTACAAACACAACTGCCCAAACTGTAACCGTGTACTACAATACAAAAATGTGTACAGAGGCGGATGCCAAAAATTGGACAAATCTACGGGATGTATCGAGTTTTACACTGGCGGCAGGAGCATCAAAAACGGTTACCATTTCCGAACGTTTCTTGGCAACTTCCATTGCAATCAGTTTCTATTCCGGCAGTACACGGTACATTTCTTATGCAAATAGCCTGAATACAAGCGGTGGAATAAACGTAATGTATAACAAGGTTTAGTAAAAAGCAAAGAAGTATAAAACGGAGGTTTCCATGAAAAAGCGAACTACTTTTGTCGGTTTGACGGCGATAGTGCTATTGTTCACCATTTTCGTATTGTTAGGCTGCTCATCGATTAAGGGACTTACCGCAGCTCAATGTTATGAAATTCGTAACACGTATTTGCATAACAAAGGGTTAAACTTGATTACCGGTATCGGTAGAATAAGGATAATCAGATATTTGGGAACTTATGAAGATAGAATCGCTGTAAAAATATATGATTCCAAATTACTCAAGTGGGACACGCTTTCGCAAGACGGTTTGACTGTCGGAGGGGTAAATGTAGGTGTAGAAAACGATTGTGAAGTCTTTATGTTGTATGTGCCGAAACAAAACGGTCAAAAAGAGAGTATCTACGCGCTGACAATTGCCTACGAGCAAGGTTTACTGACTCAATCCGACTTGGAAAAGATTGCAGAACTGGAGCGCGAGGCGACGCAAAGCAACTGAATAAAACCAACGGCGGCAGACCTCGGCGGTTTGCCGCTATTTTTTGTTTCGGGAAGTTGACATTTGTTTTACATTGTTTTACAATGTAAATTGACAAAATATGTTGGCGCAGGCAATGCGGAACCAAACAAAGTTGTAGCCGTTTTTAGGTGTAAGCGTTTGTTGTAGGGTGGCGTTGCGCGACAAAGAGGTATATATGGACAAGATTGCTGTAGAAAAGAAATGGAACAAGCAGTGGAGCGAGCACCCCGTGTACAAGTTTGACGAAAACGACGTCGCCAACAAGTACTACGTGTTGGAAATGTTCAGCTACCCCAGTGGCGCAAAGTTACACATCGGTCACTGGTATAATTACGGACTTACCGACAGTTTTGCAAGATACAAGATTATGAAGGGCAAAAACGTGTTTCAGCCTATGGGTTTCGACGCATTCGGTTTGCCTGCGGAAAACTACGCTATCAAGACCGGCGTACATCCCGAGGACAGCACCCTGCACAACATCGCCGTGATGGAAGAGCAGCTTAAAAACATCGGCGCCATGTTCGATTGGGATCACGAGATCAAGACATGTCTGCCCGACTACTACAAGTGGACGCAGTGGATCTTCTGCCAGTTGTACAAGCATGGTCTTGCCTACCGCAAAAAAGCGCCTGTCAATTGGTGTCCGAGTTGCAACACGGTGCTTGCCAACGAGCAGGTTGTGGACGGTCACTGCGAGCGTTGCGACAGTCAGGTTGTCAAGAAAGACCTTACGCAATGGTTCTTTAAGATTACCGACTACGCCGAGGAGTTGCTCGGCGGTCTGGACAATCTCGATTGGCCGGAGAAAACCAAAGCAATGCAACGCAACTGGATAGGCAAGTCGGTCGGTGGCGAAATAGTATTTGATCTTGCCGACGGCAGTGGCAGTTTCAAGGTGTTTACCACACGTGCCGACACGTTGTTCGGCTGCACCTACGTGGTACTTGCGCCCGAGCATCCGCTTGTCAAACAAATCACCACGCCCGAACACGCCGACGAAGTACAAGCCTACTGCGACGAAGTTGCCAAGACCAACGAAATCGAACGTCTGTCTACCGCAAAGGAAAAGACGGGCGTATTTACCGGCGCATATGCCGTCAACCCCATCAACGGAGAAAAGGTGCAAGTGTGGATCGGCGACTATGTTCTTGCCAGCTATGGCACGGGCGCAGTGATGGGCGTACCTTCGCACGACGCACGCGACTACAAGTTTGCCGAGAAGCACGGACTGGAAATCAAGCGCGTAATCAAGGCGGCTACGCCCGATGTGGACGACAGTTTGCCTTTCTGTGATTACGGCGTGATGGTCAACAGCGGCGAATTTGACGGTATGACCAGTGAAGAAGGGCGTGTAAAGGTGGTGGAAAAGCTTGCCGAATCGGGCAAGGGCGAAATCAAAACCAACTACCGCTTGCGCGATTGGCTTGTGTCTCGTCAACGCTACTGGGGTGCGCCGATACCCATCATCTACTGTCCGCATTGCGGCGAGGTGTTGGACGAAAACTTGCCCGTCAAGTTGCCGTACGACGTAGAGTTTAAACCCGACGGCACCAGTCCGCTTGCAAAACATCACGACTTTATACACAATGTCAAGTGTCCCAAGTGCGGAGCCGACGCAACGCGCGATCCGGACACCCTTGACACATTTGTGTGCAGCAGTTGGTACTACCTGCGTTACCCCGACGCGCACAACGTTACAGAACCGTTTGACACCGATTGGATTGACAAAATGCTGCCCGTGGACAAGTATGTCGGCGGAGCGGAACACGCATGCATGCATTTGTTGTACGCACGCTTTATCACCAAGGCTTTGCGCGATATGGGCTACCTGCACTTTGACGAGCCGTTTAAGTCGCTTGTGCACCAAGGCGTTATTCTCGGACCCGACGGCAACCGTATGAGCAAGAGCCACGGTAACGTTGTTTCGCCCGACGAGTATGTCAACACTTACGGTGCAGATGTGTTCCGTTGCTACCTTGCGTTCGGTTTCAAGTACATCGAAGGCGGTCCGTGGTCGGACGACGGCATCAAGGCAATCAACAAGTGGCTTGACCGTGTGGAACGCTACGTGTTGGCCGCCTACGGTGACTACCCGACAACAGACACCTACGCTCACGAAGAGAAGGAACTCAACCGCGCGCGTCACAACACTATCAAAGCGGTGGACGCCGACTACAATGACTTCTCATTTAACACTGCCGTTGCACGCATGATGGAACTTGTCAACGCACTTGCCAAGTACGACCAACAAGCGGTCAAAAACAAACAATTGTACCGCGATGCCGTAGATGACTTGCTTAAATTGTTGTGTCCGCTTGCTCCGCACTTTGCCGAAGAGTTGTGGCAACAAACCGGTCACGAGGGTAGCATTGTCGTTTCGTCTTTCCCCGTGTACGACGAGGCTCACCTCAAAGCCGACGAAGTAGAGCTGTTGGTGCAGTTTAACTCTCGCCCCAAGACGCGTATAGTTGTCGACGCCGACTTGTCGGTTGCCGACATACAAGCTGCAGTGCTTGCCGACGCCAAGGTGCAAGAGTTGCTGGCAGGTCAACCCGTCAAAAAGGTAATCGTCATCCCCGGCAGATTGGTGAATGTTATTGTGTAGAAATTTGCGGGGGAAGGAAAACTTTTTTCAAAAAGTTTTCCTTCCCCCGTACCCCTATCCTTTCAAAAACTTTTGAGTAGGAGTAGGGGAAAGAATATTGGCAAGAAAAGGCGATTTTGGCTGTCAATGTCGCTAAATACCTGATACGTACTTGAAATTTTTTTACAAAACATGCGTAGCGTATCTTTACCCAAAGTTTTTATGGAGGGGTACGGGGAGGGGGCTTTTTTCAAAAAGTCCCTCCCCGTAACAATCAATCTCAAACAATCTCAAATAAGGAGAATTTTTATGGATTCCAAAACTTTCTACGCCGCGGCGGAGCCGCTAGGCATCGGCAACACGCCGCTTATTCCTTATGAAGAAGATTTGCCGGCGGACATCTTTGTCAAAAACGAGGCAATGAACGCCAGCGGCAGCGTCAAGGATCGGCCTGCGCTTGCCATGATTTTGCAAGCGGAAGAGCAGGGACTGTTGCACAAGGGCGACACCATTGTAGAAGCCACCAGCGGCAATATGGGCATTGCTCTTGCCTACATAGGGGCAAAGCGCGGTTACCGCGTGCTGCTTACCATGCCGGAAACAATGACTGTGGAACGTCGCCAACTGTTGCAAGGTCTTGGCGCACAGCTTGTGCTTACCGAAGGCGCGCTCGGCATGAAGGGCGCAATCGAACAAGCCACGTTGCTAGGTCAGCAAGACGGGCATTTGCTGATACGGCAGTTTGAAAACTCGGCAAACGTTCTTGCGCACTACCTGTCCACTGCCGAAGAAATCGCCAAGCAAACAGACAAAGTCGACGTGTTTGTTGCAGGCGTAGGTACGGGCGGCACGCTTATCGGCACGGGACGGAGGCTTAAAGAGTTGTTCCCCGACGTCAAGGTTGTTGCGGTGGAGCCTGCCGGCAGTCCTGCAATCACCCAAGGCCACGGCGGCAAGCACGCTATCCAAGGTATCGGCGCAGGTTTTGTCACCAAGCTGTACGACAGCAGCGTTGTCGACCAAGTGCAGACGGTCAGCGATGAGGAAGCACTGGATATGTTTTATATGCTCAACCTCAAGTTGGGGTATTGCTGCGGCATTTCGTCGGCGGCAAATATAGTTGCGGCGACTCGCTACGCCAACGATCCTTCCTACAAGGGTGCAAACATCGTGACGTTGTTCCCCGACGGCGACGATCGCTACGTAACGATGCTCAAAAACGCTCCGAAGAAATAGTTTAATAGAAATAGTTTTGCGGGGAGAGCCGTTTGGTCGAAAAAGGTTCTCCCCGTACCATTTCCGTTATTCTCTTTGTACTTTGCATGATTTTTTTTTGCTTTCTTTGCAATAAAATCCTTTACTTATTTATTATCTATACAGAAAACATCAATTTGTCTATTTTCTTTCGATTTTGCGGTTTGCCATTGACAGCGCGACAAAAATGTTGTACAATAGTATCACCATTTCGGGAGGAAAAGAAACTATGAAAAAATTTGTTAAAGTTGCAGCAGTCGTGCTTGTTGCAGTTATGTCTCTTGCTTTGTTTGTGGCATGCGCACCCAACGCCGATCCTGCCAAAGCAGAAGCCGCATTGAAGAAAAACGGATACACCGTACTTAATGTTCCCAGCGTCAAGCATACCGGCGGATTGCAAAACACCGTTACCGGTACCAAGACCGACAAGGACAAGGACGGCAATACTACCGTTCAACACGTAACCGTTTTCTACTACGACACTGTTGACAATGCCAAGGCCGCATATCAGACCTTGAAGAGCGACAGCGACAAGGAAAAGGGCGACAACACCGATTGGACGTTTGCTCAATCCGGCAAAATCGTGTACTTCGGCACCAAGGCCGCAATCAACGCTGCAAAATAAGCTGACAAATAAAACATGGTACAAGACAAAAGAAATTTCGCCAATTGACGGAATTTCTTTTGCATATACGACACTTTTTGTCACAGCTGTGTCGGTCTACAGATATGACGTAGCTGTACAATAGTAAATATCACGGAGGAATTGAAAATGGCAAGAAGAAAGAAAGTAAAAGGCGTAGGCTTTATCTGCCTGCTGGCGTTTGCGGTTATGTGCGTGTTGACGGTGCTCAACTTCGCTCTGCCCCTTCTCAGCAGCACCACAAAGGGCGAAGTCGCAGGTATAGGCAGTTCGTCGGACAAGAACTATGGTTTGTTTGACTTGCTTGACGGTATGTCCGACAAGAGCTTGTCTGACAAAACCGATGGCGGCAAAGCCGCAAGCGTATTCTTTACCGATGACGAAAAGACGCAAGCCAAGTGGTTTACCGTTTTGTCGCTTATCACGGCAATTGTAGGTTGTATCGGTATCGTTGTAGCCGTTGTCGGCATTGTTATGCCCAAGTTTGGCGGATACGTCAAGTACGTCGGCGCATTGCTTGCACTGCTTGCAATCGTAACCTTTATTTTTGCGATTGTTTGCACCAACGTATACAGCAGTTCTACCGACGTAATCGTTGCAAGCGGCTCTTTCGCTGTCAAGCTTGCGGTAGGCTCCATTCTGAGTCTTATCGGCGGTCTCGGCGCAGCGGTAGTGCCGTTCGTGCTTAAAAAATAATTGTCAGATACATACGTATCAATTTTTTAGCGACGTTTTCGACAAAACGTCGCTTTTTTTGCACGTTTTTAATTGCTTTGCCGAGTTGACTTCAAACGCAAAACTTTAAACTGATTTTTCATTTTACCACATTTCTGCTTGTAAATGTGCTATACTGTATCACGACAACAAGCGGTGATGTTTTGCCGCACAAAGGAGCTACTATGGCACAAGTTTCCGCAAAGCAATTGTCCGCAGAGGACAGGGTATTTAACCGCAACAAATGGTTGTTCAGCGTGTCGGGCATCGGGCGCGACATGTCCTACCAACTGATCGGGTCGTTTTTGCTGACTTACATACAATTCGGCGTAAGCATGACGGCAGTGCAGTTTTTTACGATCAGCATGCTTATCGGCGTTATCGGGCGCATTTGGGACGCAGTTAACGACCCGTTGATGGGTGCAATTATCGAAGGTACTCACATGAAGATGGGCAAGTTCCGTCCGTGGATACTTATCGGGGCGCTGTGTACCGGCGCATGTATCTTGTTGATGTTCAATCTGCCGCAAACCCTTACCGGTTGGGCATTTGTCGCAGTGATGGGCGTGCTGTATCTGCTGTGGGAAAGTTCGTTTACCATGAACGACATCGGCTATTGGTCTATGCTCGCCAGTCTGTCCAGCAAAAAGGAACAACGCAACTCCGCAACCATGCTTACGGTAGTGTTTGCAGGTATCGGTGCATTTGTAGCGCAAGGCTTGGTAATTTTGCTGACGACAGGAGACGTGCGCAACGGCTATTCGCTAGTCAGTATCATCATTGTGGCTGTGTTTGTCATTATGCAAGTGGGTATGTCGTTGCTTATCAGGGAACGTCCGCGCAATGAGATGGAGGTCAACGAAAAAATCTCCGTCAAACGCATGTGGCAAACTATCAAAAGCAACGATCAGGTGCTGTGGATGACATTAAGTATGTTGTTTTACAGCGTGGGTAGCAGTCTGCTTGTTGCCCTTGCCTACAATCTGTACTATCTCGAAATAGGCTACAACAGCGACAGTTTCTTGTTTATCGTGGTGTTCGGCGTTGTCAATGTAGGCGTTCAGGTGTTTTATCCGTGGCTTGCCAAACGTCTCGGACGACGTAAACTGCAAAAATGGGCAACCATTGCCGCATGCGCTGGCTATCTCGGTATAGCATTGCTCGGGTGGTGGAGTTTTCTGCCGTTTAACCTTATCACTTTGTCTGTCTGCGGCGTGTTTGTCTTTGCCGGGCAGGCGTTGTTCTACATGGCAAGCATCATCAACATGACAAACTGCGTGGAGTACAACGAGTACAAAAACGGCGAACGCAACGAAGCGGTTGTGTCCACCTTGCGCCCCTTTATGGCAAAAATGGCAGACGCGCTTAAGATGGCGTTTACCACAATCGTGCTTATTATATCGGGCATATATATGCTCAGCCAAAACATATCCGCAATAGAAGTGCAAAAGAAGTTTTTCGACAGCGCCTCTGCGGAAAACAAGGTCAGGTACGTGGCGGCGTTACAAGAAGTGTATGCCGACTACATTGCTCAGATCGACGGCAAAACCGAGGCGGAAATTACCGACATCAACAAACATTTCGATAAACTGCTCGAGCAAGGCGAGCTTGCCGACTACCAACTTACTGCCGCGTATCTCAAGGGCGTTGCGTCACTGTGCGTTGACATCGACGGCGACGGCACCGCCGAGCAGTACACCCTTGCCGACGTGGACAGTACTGCTCTTACCGCCGCAACAAAAGTGTTGATCTACGACAGCAACGTCAATGTTGCAGACAGGCAATTCCGCGACAATCGCACGCTTGGCATGCGCCTGTGGTTACGTGCGGCAGTATCCGTCGTGCCAGCAGGACTTATGCTTGTCGCATTGTTGATACAAAACAAAAAATTTGTCATTGACGAAACCTACTACGACATGATGCTTGCCGAAATCGACAAACGCCACGCTGCCCCGACCGGTCAGACCGAGTAGGCATCCGACGTACTGTCACAAAATTTTATATACGTATACGTTTTTCGCTCGTTTTACGGTTGCTTGTGCTGCTGTAAGACGGGCGAAATTTTTGTTTGCAATGTTATTTTTGCGGCGCATTTGCTCAAACTTTACACACAAATTTGCTTTGGAAAAAATTTTTAAAAACTATTGACAACTACCGTTTTAAGGTGCTACCCTAAAAAATAATAGGGATTTTTTGCCAATGTCGGCGCCGCAAAGTCGGTTGTCGGCAACACCCGGACGGAGAAAAAATGAGAAACATTGCAATCATCGAAGACAACCCTACTGCGCAAAGACAGCTCAAAGAATATCTTGCACGCTATGGCGCCGACAAAGGCGAGCAGTTTGCCTGCTACACATTCGGTTCGGCGGAGCAATTCCTTACCGACTACCGCCCCGACTACGACATAGTGTTTATGGACATCGAGTTGCCTGGCATGGACGGCATGGAAGCGGCTCGCCGTCTGCGCGATATCGACGGCGATATCGTGCTTGTGTTCGTTACCAACATGGCGCAATTTGCCGTTGGCGGCTACGAGGTCGGCGCATTCGACTTTATTCTTAAGCCGCTGACTTACAGCAGTTTTTTCCTTAAGTTTACGCGCATTATGCAACGCGTACAAAGCACCGACGAGGCTCCGATAATCGTGCGCGGCAAACAGTACATCAAAAAGATATTTGCCGCAAGCATCTTGTACGTGGAGATCGCCGACCACAACGTGGTGTACCACACGGCAAGCGGCAACGTCGAAACACGCGGTACCATGCGTGCCGTCGAAGAACAACTAAAAGGGCGCAACTTTGCTTTGTGCAACCAGTGCTATCTTGTCAATCTGCGCTACGTCGGCGAAATCCGCGACAATTCCGTCAAGGTCGGTACCGACTGGCTTGCAATCAGCCGCCCCAAAAAGAAGTCTTTCCTGCAAGCCGTCAACGACTACTACACGTCGGGCGGCAAAGGCGGTGTCAAATGAGTCTGTCACTGTACAAAATCGTCTTTATGGCGGAACTTCTCGTCGCGGAGTTTCTCTTTACCCTGCGCCTTAAACGCCGCCGCAAGTTTTGGTTGCGGTTTGCCGCCATGTGCGTCGTCGGTATGTTGCTTGCATGGCTGTTTCCCGTTGTCACTTACAATGCGTTCTACTCGTCGGTGATGTTTCTTGCGCTGTTTGCCGCAACCGTTGGCGGACTGATGCTGTGCTACAAAGACAGTTTCGTCAACATTGCCTACTGCGCCGTTGCCGCCTACACAATGCGACACATGTCCTTTCAGTTTTACAGCCTGTACATCACTCTTGTAACCGACAGCGGCGCAACTGCCAACGCCATGTACGGCAGTACGACAACGGTGGTGTCGCAAAACGCCGCCCTTACCGTGGTTGCCTACTTGTTGTGCTACTTTGTCGTGTACACGTTGTGCTACACGTTTTTTGCCCGTCGAATAGCCAAAGACGGCGAATTTGTGTTGCAAAAGCCCACCTTGCTTATTTGGGTCGTGCTGATACTGTTTGTCGACATCGTGCTCAATGCCGTTGTGGTGTACAACTCCACCGAGCAAAACTTTCTCAATGCCAAGGTGCTGTACGTCAACGTGATCACCACCTACCTGTACAACATTTTGTGCTGTTTCTTTATGCTGTTTATTCAGTTTGTCATGATTGACGTGCAGAAGCTCAAACGCGACCTGGAAATAACCAATCACATTTTACAACAGGAGCGCAAACAGTACCGTATCAGCAAGGAAAACATAGACCTTATCAACCGCAAGTGTCACGACATGAAGTACCAGATCGGGCAAATAGTAGCCGAAGGCGGTGCCGGCGGCAAAACCGTGCGCGAAATTGAAGGAATGATCGACATCTACGACAGCATGCTCAAAACGGGCAACGAAGCGCTGGACGTTATCTTTGCGGAAAAAAGCCTGCTTTGCCGCAAAAACGACATCAAACTAAACTGCATGATTGACGGCGCGCGGCTGTCGTTTATGGAAACGGCAGACATATACGTGCTGTTCGGCAACCTTATGGACAACGCCATAGAGGCCGTCGGTAAACTTGACGAGGTGGACAAGCGGATAATCTCCGTCAATGTCTACGCCGAGGCGGACAAACTGCACATTGTAATGAGCAACTATTTTGTCGGGCAAATCGACATACGCCCCGACGGAATGCCACAAACCACCAAGGCGGACAAGGACTACCACGGCATAGGTATGCGCAGCGTGTGCCTTATTGCCGAACGCTACGGCGGCACAACGGACTTTACCATAGACGACGGCATATTTACGGTGGAAATCGTGTTTGAGTTGTAGATGAATTTTGGGACCACCTGACGTGGACGCACTAGAGAGACTTTTGAACGGTTATTCTTTATTAATAGTCGCCCCACCGGAGAGGTGCGTAGCCGCTAGATGCCTCCTTATACGCCTTTCCCCTCAAAAGCCTTCCCCCGAGGTGGGGAAGGTGGCGGCGTAAGCCGTCGGATGAGGGGACAAGGGGCAAGTTGTATATTTACAATAACCGCCCTATCACTACTCCCTTATCACTCGGATGAGGGGGCAGAGATAAGTTGTATACTTACAATAATCGTCCTACCGTTCATCACTTTTTGCAGTGGCAGATATAAAACTTGTTTCTATTCCCCTCATCCACCGCAAGCGGTCCCCCTTCCCCACCTCGGGGGAAGGCTTTTTAAGGAAAAAGCGGCCATTTGAGCATCTGTTTGCAACATTCGGCAAAAATCCGTCAAAATACGGAAAATGTATTGAATACCCGTTGTCGGTTGCTATACTGTCGGTAGATTTACTTGCAGTGTAGCTTTTTTTGTGCGGTTTTGCACCGCTCGGCAAGCGTAAACTGCGGTAAAACGTACAAAATATCATCAAGGAGAAGCAAAAATGAGCAAAACAACCAAAAGAATGTTGGCATTGTGCTTGCTGTGTGTGTTGTGTCTTGTATGCATTGCCGCATGTGAAAAACAAGGCGAAGTTACCCCCGGCGAAACAACGCTCGAACGCATAGAAATAGCCAAGCAACCCAACAAGACGGAGTACACCGTCGGCGAAAAATTCAGCCGTTCGGGCATGGTTGTCAAGGCGTATTACAGCAACGGTACTAGCAAAAACGTAATGGGCTACGCCGTCAGCAAAACCGACGCATTGACCGTTGACGACAAGGAAATTGTCGTTACCTATCAGGAAAAGACAGCCGTTGTCAAAATTACCGTGACGGAAAAGGATATTGAACGCGAACTTGACATTACTTCCACGGAAACCAAAACTTACCGCGTGGAAGCGGAAGACGCATGGCTTGCTTCCGAAGCGGCAGGCAAGGACAAGACTCAATATCTCGAACATCACAGCGAAACACAGGGTAATCCTAACACGAGCGGTGGCGTTTCATTGGGTAATCTCAACTACTCCGACAACCCTAACAATATCCTTATGGTGCGTATTTGGAGCGAAGTCGAAGCTACGGTTTCTGTCAATATTTGCCTTGGCGCACCCGAGCAACCGCTAGATTTCGATGCTAATACTACTACGGAGTGGAACGACAAAACCGTTACAACAGGTTTTATGGTAGCTCACTCTGTTTCTCCGCAACACTATTGGTACGATTGGAACGAGTATACTATCGAAGGTCTTAAGCTTACTAAGGGACTTAACAAGTTGGCTGTTCACATGGACAACTTTATGCCCAACGTGGACTATTTCGACATTGTAGTCAACCCCGAAGCACGCGAGTTGACAGATGTTACAATTCAAAACTTTCCCAAGATTTCCTATACGGAAGGCGACATGTTTGACCCTAGCAATATGGTTGTAATTGCAACCTATTCCGACGGTCACAGTTACGGCGTAACGGGTTACACCTACGACAAAACGTCAGCGTTGACGCCTGACGACACCGAAGTTACGATTTCTTTCGGCGGCTTAACCGCAACCTTGCGTATTAAGGTCAAAAGTTCGTCCAACCCTTACCCCGGGCAAACCGACGTCAATATTGACGAAACAATCAAGGTTGAAGCCGAAGACTGCGATGTTGTCAACAGGGACGGCGAAGAAGTAAATATTGCTTCTCTTACCGAAGTCCACAACGATACGACAGGCAATCCGGACACAAGCAACGGAATGTCCATCGGTAAAATGAACAATAGTCAAAACACAGTCAAACTTATCTTTACCGCGCTTGCCGACGGCACTGTTACGATACGGTTGCGTGTTGCGCACAACGTTTGCTATGTATTTGACGAAAATACGGTTACCACAATCAATGGCGTAACAATTGTCACGGGTATTGTTGTTAATCGTGACGAAAACACGCCTTATCCGTGGTTTGATTGGCACACATATGAAATTGCAAATGTTCCTGTCAGGGAAGGCGTAAACGTGTTTGCCGTAAAACTGCTTGAAGAAAAAGAGTCGGTCAATTACGACTATTTCGAAGTGGTATTTACGGCGGAAAAAGAACCTGACCCCGAACCGATTGAAATGCCCGATGACGTGCGCATTGAAGCCGAAACATGCGACATCTACAGTCCGTCCGGTGACATACTAAGTACAGCCGATTACACCGAACAACACAGTGCGACGGAAGGCAATCCTACGACGAGTGGCGGTGTTTCCGTTGGCAAAATGGGCAACAGCGGCAATACGCTTGTGCTACATTACAATAGTACTGTAACGGCAACGGTAAGACTGCTTGTTCGTATGTCCGTTACCGACCCGTACGTGTTTGACGACAACATTGTTACCAAGGTAAACGGCGTTGTTGTAAAGACCGGTCTCAATCTGTTCCGTACTGCCGACTCCAAGTATGTTTGGTTTGATTGGCACGTGTACGAAATTGCAAACGTGCAACTTGTAAAGGGTGACAACGAAATTCGCTTTGAGTTGACCGGCGGAGTTTCTCCTAACTACGATTACTTTGAAATCGTATTCCCTAAGACGGAGTTCAAAACAATCAAGGTTGAAGCCGAAGATTGTTCCGTTTACAAACCCGACGGCACTCTTACAGATACGAATCTCTATGTAGAAAACCACAGCGATACGGAGAACAATCCTAACACAAGCGGTGGACGTTCCATCGGTATATGGATGAATCAGAGTCAATTCACTATTACCGTGCGTATACACAGTGATGTCGCAGGCAAAGTGGTTGTAAAGATGTGCGCAGCCAAAAGTTCGCCCTATATTGTAGATGACAATACCGTTATCAAGTGGAATGATACTAAAGTTACAACCGGACTTACCGTTCAAAATGCCGACGGTGCGCAATACGTATGGCACGATTGGCACGTGTACACCTTGGGAGAATTTGAATTGCAAGAAGGTGTAAATGAACTGACCATAACGTTGAATGAAGGTGCCGAGGCTATAAACCTTGACTATTTCGAGTTCGTTGCGGCGTAACAATTGACCCTCTTTCAGACTTACACAAGGAGACAATGACTTTGAAAAAATCTCTAAAAATTATCAACACGGTGGCGATGTTTATGTTGATTGCATTGTTTGTCGTGCTAAACGGATTTGCAGTACGATACAACAAACACGTTACAAGCTATCTTTGTGGTTTTGGCGTTGATTACAGCTCGTCCGAGTACCAACAAAAGAAACTCGAAGCCGAAGAACTGGCACAGGAAATCGCCGGTGAAGGCATCGTAATGTTGAAAAACGACAACAACACTTTGCCACTGTCTAATCCTGCTCTGAACGTGTTCGGTTGGGGCGGTTGCGACAACGGATTTATCTACATGGGCTTCGGCAGCGGAACGGCATCGACCTATGGTCAAGTGCCGCTGTATGAAGGTCTGCGTAGCGCAGGCTTCGAGCTTAATGAAGATTTGTGCGATTTGTATAACGGCGTAAGTTTTCGCAGGGATACAGGATGGGACTCGTCAAGTTGGAAGCTGTATGAACCGCTTGACATATTGACCGACGAAGTAATGACAAATGCGGCAGAGTTTTCCGACACGGCAATGATTGTTATTTCACGTTTCGGTATGGAAGGACACGATTTGCCCAAGTACCAAAACGACAAAAACGGCAACAATACCGATAATGGTCGTACTTATTTGCAACTTACACCCGATGAAGAAACTCTTATTTCCAAAGTGACTGCGACATTTGACAATGTGATTGTCGTAATCAACAGTGCCAACAGTATGGAAATGGGTTTCCTTGACAACGACAAGATCGATGCGGCGTTGGATATTTACTTCCCCGGTAATACGGGCAGTTACTCGCTAGGCAAGATTTTAACGGGAGAAATAACTCCTTCCGGACGTACTTCGGATACTTTTGCCTACGATCATACAACTTCGGCAAGTTATGTCAACATGGCAAACGGTACGACTTATTATCAAGGTGTGTCGGGCGCAAGCTACACCGATTATGCCGAAAATATCTACATAGGCTACTATTGGTACGAAACGGCAGATGTCGAAGGCTTCTGGAACAGTGATTACGCCAAGGAAAAGTGGGGTATCAAGGACGGCTACAAGGATGTGGTGCAGTACCCGTTCGGTTACGGACTTAGCTATACAACATTTGCATGGAAGTTGGAAGATGTAAGTATACCTGCAGAAGCGACCCTGACAAAAGACAGCAGTGTTACCGTAAAAGTACAGGTTACCAACGTCGGTGAGTGGGAAGGAAAAGAAGTCGTGCAGTTGTATTACAGTGCGCCATATACAAAAGGCGGTATCGAAAAGCCGTCGCTTAAACTTGGTGCCTTTGCGAAAACCGTGTTGTTGAAACCCGGTCAAAGCGAAACATTGGAATTGTCTGTGTCTTTACGTGACATGGCAAGCTACGACTGTTATGACGCCAACAACAACGGCTTTATGGGGTACGAGGCCGAATCGGGCAACTACACCCTTACATTGCGCAAGAATGCTCATGCTTTGGCAACAGTTGACGGTGCAGACAACGCAACGCTTGTGTACAAGGTTGCGGACGCTGTTAAGTACGACAAGGACGAAGTGACCGGCAATACCGTAGGTAATTTGTTTACCACCTACACGAACCCGACAAGCGGAGCGATAAGTACCAATACAGAAGAAGCATTGTCGGCGAGCAACTTTGCAGCGTCTATCGACGGTAAAGACAGCGACCAAAACATTGTCTATATGACAAGAGCAAATTTTGCCGGTACTTTCCCCAAAGAATTTGTTAAACGTAGTCTGTCGCAGGATATGTACAACAAAACTTATCAGCAAAACGAAGCAAAGGTCAACAATGACGATGTTGCGCCTAAACAAGGCTCCAATGCGACACATTACACACTTAAAGATATGTATGTGACGGATAGCGCAGGCAAAATTATCGGACTTGTCGACTACAACGACAGCAAGTGGGATGACCTTGTATCACAACTGACCGTAAAAGAAATGGCCGATTTGTGCGGCGACGGCGGTTTGCACACAAGGGAAATTTCTTCTATCGGTAAACCTGCATGCAAGGACTCCGACGGACCTAGCGGATTCAATACGACGATATTCGGCTCGGACAAATATGGCGGATATGCCGCAAGTTACCCGTGCGAAGTGATGGTGGCAAGCACCTGGAACTGGAAGATGGCATACCTTATGGGACGTTCGGTAGGTAGCGAGGGCGAAGCCGCAGGCATTCAAGGTTGGTATGGTCCTGCTTGCAATTTGCACCGCGGACCCTACGGCGGACGTAACTACGAGTACTACAGCGAAGATCCGACGTTGTCCGGTGTGATGATTGCCTATGCAACCAAAGGCGCCAAAGAAGTGGGATTGTATTCCTATGTTAAACACTTTGCCGTAAACGAAGGCGAAGGCACTCGAACCGGGGGTTACACTTGGCTTACCGAACAAACCGCACGTGAATTGTATTTTGCTCCGTTTGAAAACGCCGTTAAGGTCGGCGGTACGTTGGGGATCATGTCGGCATATAACCGTATCGGTTCCACGCGTACAAGCGGCAGTTACAATTTGTTGACAAGTTTGCTTCGCGACGAGTGGGGATTTAAGGGTTGTGTAATCAGCGACTACAACAACAATCCTCCCGTGCTTTGCCCCGACGAAGCTATCCGCGCAGGCAATGACCTGATGATGGAACAAAGCGGCGGTGCGTTTATGTTTGACGACAAGAGTAGCGCAACTGCAATCAAATCGTTGCATCGCGGTGCGAAAAACATTTTGTATTGCTACACTGCGGCGCAGTACTCAAAGGCAACGTCAACAGAGATGGACTTGAACGGACTTATCAATTCCTCTACTACCAACAGTGTATTTGCCTGGTGGATAATCGTACTTGTGATTATCGACATCGGCGTAGTCGCAGGTTGCGTATTTTGGGCAATCAAGGTGTGGAAACCTAAAAAACAACCATCGATAACGCCGGTATAAAACCAAACAACAAAACGTCGTACCAAGCGTACGGCGTTTTTGTTTGACTTATTTTTCATTTTGTTGCATACTAAATAAAGTTTTTGAAGAGTTGCGACCCGGGAAAATGCTTTTTCAAAATATTTCCTTTGCAATGCAACCGACAATCTCGACAAGGAGTACAAAATGATATACAAACTAAAACCTGCGCTAAAAAGTTACATTTGGGGCGGCACAAATCTCAAAACCAAGTGGAACAAAGTTTCCGACGAGCCGACATTGTCGGAGAGCTGGGAATTGTCCTTTCACCCCGTTGGCCCCAGCACCGTCGATGGCGGCGAACACGACGGCAAGCCGCTGTGCGAAGTTGTCGACAAGGCGCAGTGGGGCGACGCTTGCAAGGACTTCGAGTTCTTCCCCGTGCTTAACAAACTGATCGACTCCAAGACGAACCTGTCCGTGCAGGTGCATCCTAGCGACGAGTATGCCCTTGCGCACGAACATCAGTACGGCAAGACGGAAATGTGGCACATTCTTGATGCCGAACCGGGCGCAATACTGTACCTCGGACTGAACCGCGACATGACCGCCGAGCAATTTGCCGCCGCAATCGACGACAAAACCATTTGCGACTGCCTCAACGCCGTCCCCGTGCGCCCCGGCGAAACGTATTTTATTCCCAGTGGCACTCTGCATGCAATCGGCGGCGGCATAACGCTGTTTGAAATACAGCAAAACAGCTCCTTGACCTACCGTGTGTACGACTACGACCGCCGCGACGCAAACGGCAACGCGCGCGAACTGCACGTGGACAAGGCAAAGCTTGTCGCCAATCTCAACAAGTATGTCGTGCCAAACCCTGCCCGTGGAGCACTGCTCGGAGAGTGCAAGTACTTTGCCGCCTACCGCTACAATGTCGGCTCCGACGACTGCAAGCAACTTACCCTTGGCAAGTCCGACAGCTTTGTGTCGCTTACCGTTGTCGACGGCAATGTCGACGTGAGTTCGTCCGTTTGCGGCGTGCAACTTGCCTTGCGTAAGGGCAACACAATCTTTGCCACCGCCGGCGAACACTTTGTCGCGGACGGCAACGGCGCGGTTGTCGTAACCTGCGTCAACGGCAACAACAACTGACAGCTAAATACCGCTTTTGCAAATACAAACTGCCACTTTGAGTAATTAAAACACTTGAAGCGGCAGTTTTTGTTTTGGCTGTCTGTGTGTTTACTTTACTACAATGTGGGCAATGTCGCTAAAATTTATCCGTTCGGTACCCATAGTAAGGTACTTCATTTGCGGCACTATTTTGCCAACGGTGCCTTCTATCGTAAGGTAATGTCCCTTGTAGTAAAAGCTTATTTCGGCAGTGTCGCCTGTGCGCAATTTGCACAACTCGGCGTTTACTGTTTCCGCCTCCTCATCGGACAGCTCCACACGTTCCACACGGCTGTGGCGTTCCTCACGCTTACGCAACTCTTCGCTTAGCCCTTTCAGTGCGTCAAACGGCAAAAACTGCGCCGCACGGTTCAGTTCCTCGTCGGTTACGACACGGTTGTTGCTACTGTTCTTCGCCACTGTTGTGCCCTCCTATCAGCGTGTTGCGTTTGCGTGTGGTTGCGCCGTCCACAAGGTCGATTCCGCGCAAAATGGCGTTTTTGCCAAACTTGTCTTTTATCTCTAACACGGCGCGTTCCAGCCGCAATTCGCGTTCTACGGCTTCGGCGTCGGTAAACATGTCGTAGCCGCGGCAACTTTCGTCCGACAAATTGCTGAACGCTATCGACAGCCGCCTTATCGGTACTCCCGGCACGGCGTACTCGTCAAACAACCGCAAGGTGTACTCCTTTGCCAGCGAGTAAGCGTTGGTTGCCTGACTCATGCGTATTTGTCCGCCTGTCGGGGGCAAAACATCCTTGCTGTAACCTATGCCTATGGCTACGTTTTGGGCAATCACCTTGCGCCGCATCAGCTCCTGACACATTGTCAACGTCATTTCCGTCATCACGACACGCGCCTTGTCGGTGGGGTAGTCGCAAAACAAAATCTGACTGTTGGACACCGAGTGCGACTTGCTTTTGTACGCCTTGATGTCGGCAATGGTGCAACTTTCTCGTCCCCAGGCGTGGTCGAGCAGTATGCGGTAGTTTTTGCCAAACAGTTTGTGTAGCAGCGTTTCGGGCATCTTGGTGATGCCTTCCATGTCAAACACGCCGTAGTTGGCCAGCCGTGCCGCAGTGCCTTTGGCGACGTTCCAGAAGTCGGTAACAGGGCGGTGGTTCCACAGCGTGGCGCGGTAGGAATCCTCGTCCAATATGCCTATGTGGTCGGCGGTATGCTTGGCGGTGATGTCCAGCGCAATCTTGGCAAGGTACAGGTTGCTGCCGATGCCCACGGACGACGGTATGTGCGTGCGCCGTGCAATCTCGTCGGTCAGCTTGACGGCAAACTGCTTGGCGGTAAGTCCGTACAGCGACAGGTAGTCGGTTGCGTCGATAAACGACTCGTCAATGCTGTACACGTGTATGTCGTCGGGGCTGACGTAGTCCAGGTACACGTCGTAGATGTCGGCGCAGTACTCGATGTACTTTTTCATGTGGGGCGGCGCAATGATGTAGTCTATGTTGTCGGGGATCTCGTACAGGCGGCAGCGGTTGCGCACACCAATTTGTTTAAGCTTGGGCGACACGGCAAGGCAAATTGCGCCCTTACCCCGTGACGGATCGGCGACTACAAGCTTGGCGGACAGCGGATTAAGTTGTCGTTCGGCGCACTCGACCGAGGCAAAAAAGCTCTTCATGTCGATGCAAAAATAGGCAGATTTGTTCATTGTAGTGTATCGAATCGATACGAAAACGACGTATCGAACATTTGTTCGTATATATTGTACAACATTTTTTTGTTTCGGTCAATAAATTGTGGACGATGTAAAGCATAATTAAACTATCGATTGAAACAGATACCGATGACTAATAGTTTAATCCGAAAATACTCTATGGCTTGATTTTGTCCGAAAAATGTGGTATAATATTAAAAGAAAAATCAACTAAATATTTGGAACTTTTCCATTAGAGGATAAGAAATTTATGCAACTGTTCTGCTTACATATTTGTAAGAATTTGACAATTATGTAAGTTTTTCAGAGTATTGTAGAGGAAAACCCTTGTTTTTCAGCTGGTTCGGCGACTATCGGAGTTTGCTTTCGGTGGCAGCTGTTTTGATGGCAACATTATTAATTTTTGAAAGGAGGTTAAATATGGCTAAAATGGAATGTCCGATATGCGGAAAAGCATATGACGAAGAAGACATGTCTTTTTCTGACAACGGAAATCTAGTATGTGCTAACTGTGCAGAAAAAGAGGAGTAACCGTTGAAGTTTATGGATTGGAGAATAAATTGTCATGAAAAATAAGAATTGCGTAATTTTATTGTTTGCACTGTTGATGGTTTTCTGCGCACTGCTTTGCGCATGTCAGGTTACAACTAAGTCCATTGCGGTAGTGGGCGCAAAACAAGTGTACGCAGGCGAGTTTGACCTTGCCGATTACTCGATTGTCGTAGCTACAAGCGACGGCAACATACACTCCGAACCGCTGACGGCGCAAAACCTTGCCAACGTCACTGTCGAGCAATTGCAAAAGGCGGGTGAGTACAACATCTCGGTTGTGTACGACGGGGCAACGACCACCTTCACGCTGACGGTTGTCAACCGCACTTTCGAGGGCATTACGTTCGCCGACAAAATCGTCACGTACAACGGCACGGCGCAATAAATCGAAGTTGCCAACCTTCCGCAAGGTGCGACTGTCAGCTATTCGCCTGCCAGCAGCTTTACCAACGCAGGCATATATCCCGTCACGGCAACCATTTCGGCACCCGACTTCGATACGGTTACTTTGTCTGCAACGTTGACGATTACTCGCGCTACGCACAAGGTTATCTTTCGTCAAAGCGGACAACCGGACAAGGCGTACGATGTGCTAGACCTTGCCGACTTTGTCGAGGCTTTCCCCGAAGTTGTAGCTGTTGCAGGTTATGATATCGTTTGGGAAACAAAAAATCTAACCTGCGTAACCCATGACATAATTGTAAATGCGGTTATTACGCCCACGGTGTACGGCATAACCTACGTTCTTGACGGCGGAACCAACCCCGACGGCGCGCCGAGCCGATATACAATAAAAACGAAAACGTTTACACCGCCTGTGCCGACGAAAGAAGGTTACACATTTGACGGTTGGTATACTGAAAACACATTTGTTAATCAAGTTGAACAAATCTCACAAGGCTCTATCGGCAACGTGACTTTGTACGCCAAGTGGCAGCAGAAGAGTACAGAAGGATTGAAGTACGAGCAATTGCAAGACGGCAACTACGCTGTAAGCGGATACGATGGTGATTCCGACGAAGTGTGGATTCCGTCCGATTGGAATGGACAACCGGTTACGGCTATCGGTGACAGGGCGTTCGAAAATTGCCGTATTTTGACAAGAGTCACAATCAGAAGCAGTGTTACAAGCATTGGCAAGTATGCATTCAACAATTGCAGCGGCTTGACAAACGTCGCAATCAGCAACAGCGTGACAATCATTGGTGAAGAAGCGTTCCGTAATTGCGGTGGATTGACAAGCGTCACAATTCCCGACAGCGTCACAAGTATCAGTAAAGGTGCGTTCAGCGGTTGCATCGGATTGACAAGCGTTACAATCGGCAACAGCGTAAATTATGTCGGCCCAAATGCGTTTATACGTTGCGATTCACTCGTATATAACAAATTTGATAATGCTTACTATTTGGGTAATGCTACAAATAAATACGTTGTCCTTGTAGAGGCAGTGTCTACAAATATTACTAGTTGTACTATAAACGATAATTGTAAAGTTGTCGCTCAATTGGCGTTCTCCGGTTGCAGCGGATTAACAAGTATAGTTGTTAAAGAAGGAAACAGCAAGTATATTGTCAAAAACAACTGCTTGATAGACACGTCGACGGCAACGCTTGTTCTTGGCTGTCAAACAAGTGTTATACCGAACGACGGTAGCATTAAGGGTATTGGTGGGTATGCGTTCTCCGGTTGCATTGGATTGACAAACGTTACAGTCCCCGACAGTGTCATAAGTATTGGCGAAGACGCATTCAGTGGTTGTAGCGGCCTGGTAAGTGTTACAATTGGTAAAGAGGTTGCGAGCATTGGCTCGTATGCGTTCTCGGGTTGCCGTGGTTTGACAAGCGTCGAAATACCAGACGGTGTCACAAGCATTGGTTTGTTTGCATTCAGTGATTGCAGCGGTTTAACAAGCGTCATAATCTCCGACAGTGTCACAAGTATTGGCGACTTTGCGTTCTCGGTTTGTAGCGGCTTGATAAATGTTACAATTGGTAGTGGTGTCACGCACATTGGCGAATATGCGTTTGGCTATTGTCGCGTGGAGGAGGTTTTTTACAAAGGGACGGCCGAGCAATGGGTGCAAATCAGTACAGAAAGCGGTAATACTACTTTGACTTCCGCAACGCGCTACTATTACAGCGACACGCAACCCGACTTGAACGCCGACGGTACCGCCTACAACGGCAACTACTGGCACTACGACACGGACGGCACAACAATTGTTATTTGGAAGAAGGGAAATTAGTTGCTAAATGACGGTCTCGTTTTATTTGTCGAGAATGCTCGAAATTAAAAAGGCAGAAACTAGTCTACATTCGAAAAAGGAAGAATGCGCTATTATGTTTGAAACCGTATCATTATTGAGTAGCTTGTCATCTTTGTTGATATCAATAGTTGCTCTAGTTGTTTCTATTACACTTCACAATGATAGAAAAGAGTTTGACACAAGGCCATATCTTATTGCAAAAGACGAAGGAGCGGAATGTGTAGAGCCTTCGTGGGAGTTTTCAATTGGTAATTTTGATGGAAAGTATACCTATTGTATAACGTCGCAAATATTAAAGGTTATAAAACATGATGCCTACTTTAGGGGATTTATAATTAACAATCGTTTAAACATCCCAAATTTTAAAAAACTTGATAATGGTCAAAGCTATAGTATAGCTCAATTTCAATTTCGAAGTAACGAAGGGGCTTCTAAAATTAAACTAGAAGCGGTTCTTCAAAGCGTTACGGGGGTATTCTATAAATATAATCTTGTCTTTCACTCTGAGCTAGAATCTAAAAATGGAACTATATATAGAATAATCTTTGACTACGCTGAATTTCCTAAAAGAATATCAAAAAGAGCTATTAAAAAACATAGCATGGAGATAACGCACTATCTAAAAAATCTACGAGAAAAAGACGATGATTCTCTTGACTTTTAACGTTTCTCGTTTTTAAAACTTTCAAGAGCAATACTTTTTTGTTGCATAATAAAAGGGGTTCTGCATTCGCAAGACCCCTTTGTTGTATGTCGTGGATTGGCATCCCCTACGACAGCAAAAAGTCGACCAAATTGACAATTTTTATTCCGTTGGCGTCAATTTTGTTCATTTACAACATGTTTCACACTGAAAGCTTAAAAAGTTTTTACATTTTATCGTAAAAACCTTTGCGATGATTCGGCAATGACGGGCAATCGGTTGACAACAAACGGATGAAGTAGTACAATATAATGTGGTTTTATGTTGTCGGCAAAAGTACCGTTTTGCGTGCTCTGCCGCAGCAAATGTATGTTATCTTCAGGAGGGTAAACCTATGGAATTCTACAACGTCGATTTACACGGATACGAGGCGCAACTGCCCGTACTTCCGTTGCCTAGCGGAGTAAAAATTTGCTTTTTTAACCTTCACGGAAACGTGGAGTTGACCGAACACTGCGCCAAAGAATTGGCAAAAATGGTGTCCGATTGCGACGTGCTACTTACCGCCGAAAGCAAAGGTTTGCAGTTGACCCACGTAATGGCAAAGTTGCTTGGACACAAGTACTACGCCGTGGCGCGTAAGTCCAAAAAATTGTACATGCAGGACGGTATCGACGTGGAAATCAACTCGTCCATTACCACGGGCGCACGCCAACAATTGCACATCAGCAAGTTTGACGCCGACCTGATGCGCGGCAAAAAAGTAGGTATCATCGACGACGTTGTAAGCACGGGCAACAGCCTGCTTGGTTTGGAAGAGTTGGTCAAGTTGTCGGGCGGTACGATACAGAAAAAGGCATTTGTTCTTGCCGAGGGTGACGCTGCAAAGCGCACGGATATAGTCTACTTGGGCACTATCCCCCTGCTGTGACGGCGTATAACTCCGACCACACGCACAACAGCGGCGGCACGCAGTCGGCAAGGGACTTGCCTTTGTGCTGACC
>CAKQXG010000012.1 GCA_934281515.1 uncultured Clostridia bacterium
GGGCGTAGGCATGGTGTTGCTGGTCACCAAGCGGTACAACAAACTGCTTAAAGATTTGCAAGCCAAGCGAGATGCAGCGCAAGCCGTTGCCGACAAGCAGTACAACGAGTGTATGGCACAGGTTGCGCCGCTACACAGATTGCTGTGGCGTAGCAAATTGTATCAGATTATCGAAGAAACCTTGCCTACCGTCAAGTTCGACCTCAACTTCAACATGAAGCGGTACGACCTGCTCAACGGCAAATACGGACTGAGTGAAAACACCAACCCCGATCAATCCACCGTAGGACTGATAAGCGGCGAAGTGCTTGGCAATCCTTTTGTGGAAGAACGCCGTTTTTGCATGAACATGGGTACGCAGGTGTACACCGGCAGTATCGTAATCAGTTGGACGGAAAGCTACACCGACAGCGAAGGTCATAGTCACACGCGCATGCGCAGCGAAACGCTGTTTGCATCGGTGGAGAAACCGAAGCCGTTTTATAGATACCTTACGCGCATGGTGTTCGGTTGCGAGGCTGCGCCCAATCTGAGTTTTTCTCACCAACCCACACACGCCGAGGATTTGAGCGAAGGTCAGTTGGAACGTAAAGTCAAGCGTGACGCCAAGGCACTGCAAAAGCAGGCGCGCAAGGCGGCGACAACGGGCAACAGCGGCTTTACGGAAATGGCAAACCAGGAATTTGACGCACTGTTCAATGCCGAGGACCGCGACAACGAAGTGGAGTTCCGCCTGATGTTTACGCCCCTTGCGCAGAAAAACATGTTGTACTTGATGAAGATGAAAGAGCCTTACGGCGACGACTTCGACTTTACCAAGCACAAAATGCTCAACTTCATCACTTCGGAGCACGGTCAAACTTGGCAGTTCGAAGAGGACAACAGCGCATATATGAAGTACGACGTGGCGTTGTGCCGCGAGGCAATGAAGGCTTACTACCAACACTTCTTCCAAAACTTCTTCTTCGAGATTGCGCCGCTACTCAGCATACCGCTTTATCAACAACACAAGTCGACGGAATACATCTACAAAACCAAATACCATCGCAACTTTACCGGTTACGAGTCGGAAGTGCTTGCCAACTGTTTCTCGACGGCAATGTTTGCTCATCCCGAAACGGAAACCGACGTAATACTCAAAACGCAGTTGCTTGCCAAGGGCGCAAACGTGGACGAACTGACAGTGGAGGCGCACGGCTTCCGCACGGTGCAACACACAGAATACGTAACCAAGCTTGGCGGCGACGGTAACTTCCATCAAGTGCCTGTCGATTGGGTGGAGTACATACCCGTGTCGCGCACGAGTGAAATTGACATGACAACCGAAGACGGTGCCAATGCAGGCGGTTCCCGTGTGACAAAACATGGTCTGGCGGCCTCGTACATCAAGTATTTTGCCGACCGCGACAAGGATGGCGAATAGCTTTGAGTAAGAAATTTTTACATACGTATAGGCTTTTTTGTGACCGAAAGTGCTTTATCGGTGCGTAGCGGAGTGCAAAAACGGTCGGTGCGTGTGTGTAAAATCTGCCGACATACAGTCGGACAAAATGCACTGATAAACGTGCTACAAAACAACAAATTATTTTTGGAGGTAACAAAAATGGCTAATCTTTTGGACGAAATGAACGATCCTATCGCCGAGCAAGGTAGAGATACTGCGGTAATTGCAAAGCAAATTCCCGTCAAAGTGGGTTTCGGTTCTACATTGTTTGAAATTATGTTGTGGGTGTTGGGTATCATTCCCGGTATTATCTTCCTTGTAATGAAGATAAAGGCGAAGAACTATTTCCACGCACTCGAACAGAAGATTCAACACAACGCTTCTCAAATCGACAACTATCTCGAACAACGCGTTATGATTTTGCAAAACTGCGCAAGACTGCTTGATAGAGCCATCGATTTGGACAAAGACACTTTCAGCAAGATTGCAATGTATCGCGGTGGCGGTTCTCCCGCACAAGATGCCGCTCGTAACGAAGTAGCAGGTCAACTTGACGCTATCGGTAGAAGTATCAACATTGCTTTTGAAAACTACCCCGACCTCAAGGCGCACCAAGAAATCGCCGACGCTATGCAGCAAAACTCTTACTTGCAAAAGGAGATTACTGCCGCTCGTGAAGTATACAACGATACCGTGCTTACTTGGAACCGTGACGTTTTTGCTTGGCCTACCAAGATGATTGTTGCCGCTCGTGAAGGTTACACAACTCGTATCCCGTTTGCTGCTTCCAAGGAAGTTAAAGAGCAAGCTCGCGGAGTGTTCTTTTAAGCGTTAGGAGCGTACAACATGGCGTCTTGTTACGATTGTAAACACTTCTATTCCGGCGCAAGCAAGTGCGACTACTACGGTTTGTACATAGGCGACGAGCCGGTGCGCACCTACTACTACAACTCGGACGAATACGGCCGTTCTACCGACGCATCGGAGTGCCGTGGTTTTATTTCGTTGGTGGACAACTCCGACGGCGGATCGTCCGACGGTTGTTTCCTTACGTCTGCGTGCGTAGAACATCTGGGCAAAGCGGACGATTGCGCGGAGTTGACAACACTGCGCCGTTTCCGCGATACCTACATGAAAGGCACCGCCCAAGGCAATGCGCTTGTTGCCGAGTACTACGCCGTCGCTCCGAAGATTGTCGAACAAATCGACGCTTCGTCGGACAAGGATGCCATCTACGACAGCATTTACGGCGTTATTTCCGACTGTGTAAAGCTGATTGACAGTGGCGACAACGCCACCGCACAACAACGCTATGCGGCTATGGTCAACGGACTTAAAACAAAGTTTGGCTTCTAGTCGGTTCGTTAAACCGCAGTAACGGTTTGTTAAATGTCGAGTAAAGTATTTTCGGATTGTACGTAAGTAAATTCACGTAATCAAAAGCCGTCACATCTCGTGACGGCTTTTTCGTATGCGCAGAGCGCGGTTTTGTAACGGCAAGTGTATCGTCTATTGCTTTTCGTGTTTGTTTTCGTCGGATTGTGGTAATAATAAATTTGTAGCAATGAGAAATTACACTAACACAATACTGCGATTTTTGCCGAAATTTGGGTTGCTGCAAATCAAATATGTTGACGACATACAAAACAGTTGTCAATTTTGTTGATTTGTAGTACAATTTAATTAAATAAAACGCAACGGTTCTTCGTTGCGGTAAATAATATCGATGTTTTGTCGCATATGCGACTGCAAATAAAAATTTATACAACGTAATTGCAATCACGCGTTTTGCCTTGGTCGTTGTCTGCTACCAACGATATTCGGGCGGATTTGTGCGGCGCACTACGGTGCGTTGTCGCAAGTCGACAATCGGAGTCAACCGACGGTTCGGCACCCCGAAATTTGTCAAAATGCAGATTGTCTTTTTTGCGTTGAAAAAATCGAGGTTTTAATGAAATTTTTCAACAAAAAAACACAACATGACGACACCCTTAACAACGGTTCGTCGACTAATTTGTCGTTGGTGGATTCTCCGCGCAACCGCAAGTCTGCGCCTGCACGCAACAAGAGCAGTAAGGGACGCAAGCAAACTTCTGCGGACCACGCCAACCATGGCAATAACGGCAAAAATCACGGCAACAGTCAACGCCCGACAAAGCCGATTACCGACAACAAAAAAGGTAGCAAACCCGTCAAAAAAAGTGTTTCCGACGCCGTGCAGAACGTCGCCGAAAGTAATGCTCAACGCAATCCTTTGCGCTACGATCAACCGCGCGGCAAGCTTAAAATTATGTTTCTCGGCGGTGTGGGCGAAATCGGCAAAAACATGACGGTGTTCGAGTACGGCGACAGCATTGTCGTGCTTGACGCAGGCATGAGTTTCCCGGGCAGCGATATGCCGGGTATCGACGTCGTTATACCCGATATCACTTATTTGTCCGAAAATCGTCACAAAATCAAGGGCATATTGTTGACCCACGGACACGAAGATCACATCGGCGCAATGCCGTTTGTGCTTAAAAAACTCGGCGGCAAGGTGGATGTGTACGGCACCAAACTGACTCTCGGTCTGGTGGAAAACAAACTGTTGGAGCACAGCGCATTGGACAACGCAAACTTTGTGCCCGTTTCGGACAAGAGCATTGTGTCGCTTGGCGACTTTACGGCGGAGTTTATCCATGTGTCGCACTCGGTTGCGGGCAGTTGCGCCATTTGTTTGCGCACGCCTGTAGGCACGGTGTTCCACACGGGCGACTTCAAGGTGGACTACACGCCGCTGGGCAACGAGATAATGAACCTCAACCGTATTGCCGAAATCGGCAAACAGGGCGTGTTGTTGCTCATGAGCGAATCCACCAACGTGGAAAAGCCCGGCTATACCATGAGCGAGTCGGTGGTGCGTGACACCATCAACAAAGTGTTTCAGGACGCCAAGGGACGTAGAATAATCATTGCCACATTTGCCAGCAACGTGGACAGGCTCGGCATGATAATAGAGCTTGCCAAGCTGTACAAACGCAAGATTGCCATCAGCGGTCGCAGCATGATAAAGTACATCGAAACCGCCGTACGCGTCGGGCAAATGACGGTAGACAAGGACATGCTTGTCGACATTGACAAGATCGGTTCTGTAGAGGACGGCAAACTCGTGATACTGTCCACCGGCAGTCAAGGCGAGCCGATGAGCGCACTTACACGTATGGCGGACGGCGAGTTTAACAAAGTTACGATCGGCAGCAACGACACGATTGTCATCTCGGCAAACCCCATACCCGGCAACGAAAAGGACGTTTACAACGTCATCAACAAGCTGTATCGCTTGGGCGCTGTTGTCGTGTATTCGGCGTTGTCTGCGGTCCACGTGTCGGGACACGCTTGTCAGGAAGAACTGAAACTGCTGTACACACTTATCAAACCCAAATATTTTATTCCCGTGCACGGCGAGTACCGCCATTTGAAGCAACACGCCATGTTGGTGGAAAAGTTAGGACAGAAGAAGTCCAACATCATCATTCCCGAAATCGGCGACGTGGTGGAAGTGGACAAAAACACATTCAAGGTGGTCGGTCAGGTTGCAAGCGGCAACATCATGGTGGACGGCTTGGGCGTGGGTGACGTAGGCAACATTGTGTTGAAGGATCGCTTGTCGCTAGCCGAGGACGGTATACTTGTTTGTGTTGTCGGCGTCAACAAAAAGACTTACGACATTGTCAGCGGACCGGAAGTGATTTCTCGCGGATGTTTCTTCCTGGGAGATGCTGACAAGGTAAATCCGTCGGAGGAAATTAAGGCGCTTGTCGCCGAAGAACTAGCCAACGACGCCAATCGTCAAAGCATGTCGGCGGTAAAAACGGCGGTAAGCCGCGTAGTGCGCAAGTATTTCCGCAACAAACTTAAACGCAACCCCGTAGTGTTGCCGGTTGTGTTGGAAGTATAAATGTTTTAAGAAGGTGTATTATGAACATTTTTTATTTTTCCGCAGAAGTGGAACCGTTTGCTAAAAGCGGCGGTCTGGGCGACGTGCTGGGCGCGTTGCCCAAAGCAGTTGCGAAGGTGCGCGGTAACAACGTCAGCGTCGTAATGCCCTTGTACAAGGACGTTATCAAGCCTGAATACAAGATGCAGATGCAGTACCTCGGTTATTTCTACACCGAGGTCAACTGGCGGCACCAGTATGTGGGCGTGTTCAGCCTGGTGCGCGACAACGTTACATACTATTTTATCGACAACGAGTACTACTTTGTAGGACCGATGTATTGTTTTGCCGACAACGAACGCTTTGCTTACTTCAACAAAGCCGCGCTCGACCTGGTGGCATGGCTCGGCGTAAAGGCGGACGTGCTGCATTGCAACGATTGGTCGACAGGCTACATACCGGTGCTTAAACACGCTTTTTACGGCAATTGCGAGTTTGTCAAGGACGCTAAAGTGGTGTACACGATACACAACCTTAAATATCAAGGCAAGATGAGCGTGGAGTGCATGAAAGACCTTACGGCGTTGCCCGATTGGTACTTTACCGACGATCGCTTGCTCGACAACGGTTGCGTCAATCTGATGAAGGGTGCAATGGTGTTTGCCGACGCGGTTACTACGGTGTCCGATACATATGCAAAGGAAATTGCCACCGCACAATACGGCGAAGGGTTGGACTACCTTGTACGTAACATCGGATACAAGATGCACGGCATTATAAACGGCGTGGACTACAACGTGTACAACCCGTCAAAGGACGAACTTATTGACGTCAACTACAATCGCGTTACGGTGCAAAAGGGCAAGACTGCCAACAAACTTGCAGTACAGCAAACGTTGGGGCTGCCCGAGCGTGCCGAAGTGCCGATGATTGCTTTTATCAGTCGCCTAGTCGACCAGAAGGGGCTGGATATTCTGTGCGCCATGTGCGAAAACATGCTTGCGCGAGACGTGCAGTTTGTTGTGCTTGGAACGGGCGACAAACGCTACGAGAATATGTTCCGAGAGATTGCCTACCGTCACCCCGACAAGGTGTCTGTAAACCTGTTTTTTGACAATACGCTTGCGCACAGACTGTACGCCGCGGCGGACTTTGTACTGTTGCCCAGCGTATTCGAGCCTTGCGGACTGACTCAACTGATTGCATTGAAGTACGGCGCAGTGCCCATCGTGCGCGAAACGGGCGGACTGTACGACACTGTCAGAAGTTACAACGAACAAACCTTGCAGGGCAACGGATTTAGTTTTGCGGCAATCAACGCCGACGACCTTGCATACACCGTAAGGCGCGCGTTGGACTTCTACACCAACCGCAACAAGACCTACAAGACTATTCGCAGTTTCGGCATGGGACAGGATTTCAGTTGGAAAGAGAGTAGTGCCAGGTACATGGATTTGTACAAAAGTTTGCAATAATCACTGACTAAATCAAGGGCAAAACGATGCGCCAAAGCGGTGCGGTTTTGCCCTTACTTGTAAAGAAAAATCGTATACGTATATGAAAATTTGTGTTTTTTCCGACTTTCACGGCAATTTGACGGCAGTAAAACGGGCACTACAAATCGTGCAGCAACTACACCCCGACAAAGTGGTGATATGCGGCGACTATTTCGGCGGCTGGACATCCAACGAACGACAGGTGGGCGAGAGTATTGCCGAAATGGGCAAAAACAGCGTGTTGTATCTGGTACGCGGTAACAACGACTACCGTACCGACGACGTATTGTTGCCCACGCCGCCCGAGGACAACGCCGTGATGTATCACTTCGGGCGCACGCTGTACTTTACGCACGGCGATCGCTACAACATTTGGCGCATACCGCCGGTATTACAAAAGGGCGATGTGCTTGTGCACGGACACACGCACATAGGCATCATCAAACGCTACAACGACATCATTGTGGCAAACGTCGGCAGCATGGGGTTGCCGCGCGACGACGTTGCCGACTTTATGGTGCTGGACGAACAAGGCATCACACTGTATGATACCGAATTGAACCCGTTGCAAATTTTGCATTGGTAGCGCCCGATCGGGAGTAAGATAATTATTCGCTTACGCCTACTGCTTTTCCGACGTGACTCGTTTTCGAGCTCGGATACGTTTTCAACATCTGTAAACAAAGTGCAACTAATTTGTTTGGTTATATTGATTTTTTACTAAAACTATGGTATATTGTATATAAACGCATTTCAATGCACTGTTTTACAGAAGGAGAGCAAAAAATGAGACTTAATTTTACCAACGGTTACTACGAAGGCGATGTGGTTTGCGGCAAACCGCACGGTAGCGGCATGCTACGCCTTAACGACGGCACACAGTATACAGGTGCATTTTTTCAAGGCGTATTTCACGGTTACGGTTGTCTTGTGATGAACGGTTCCAAATATGACGGAGAGTTTAAAAACGGCAAACGTCACGGTCACGGACATTGGGTGCAATCAAACGGCGACGTGTACGACGGCAATATGGTTGAAGACAAATACAGCGGTTACGGCAAGTATGTCGGTGCAAACAATTCTTTTTGTTACGAAGGCAATTGGTCAAACAATCAGATGTCGGGGCAAGGTAAACTGCGCTATACCGACGGTGCCGTATACGAGGGCGCGTTTTTCTGCGGCAAACGTTGCGGCAACGGTATATGTACCTATTCAAACGGAGCAGTCTACGACGGAGAGTGGCGCGACGACCAATGGAACGGTCACGGCGTATACACATTGTCCAACGGTATCAAATGCGAAGAAGAATGGGAAAATGGCGAGTCGGATTGCGACGAGTACCACGTTACGTTTCCCGACGGACGGTACTTTGAAGGGAGTATAGATTTGGCAACGGGCGAAGTGTACGACTACGGTACAATGGAATACCCCGAGGGCGATTTGCGCAAGCAATACAACGGCGACTTTGTCAATAGTCTGCCCGACGGCAAAGGCGCAATGTTCTACAAAGACGGTTCGTTCTATGACGGCGAATGGCGCAAAGGCAAGCGCGACGGCAACGGTACAATGACTTGCGCCGGCACCCATGATATTTACAGTGGCGAGTGGTACAACGATATGCCCGACGGAGAAGGTCAGTACGTTGCGACGAGTTGGACGTTTACAGGCGACTTCCGCAAGGGGCTTAATGCACGCGGAGTGTACACCGACATTGCAGGCAAGGATCACAACGGACGTCTTGTAGACGGCAAATTTGTCCCCGACGAAGACTAGTTTGTGTTGTTGTGCAGCAGGCAATGTGGCACAAAGGAGTTTCTATGGACGAAATAAAGCGTATAGACTACCCCGACGGCGCAGCGTACATGGGCAAATTGGACGACAACGGCGAGCCGCACGGGCAGGGCAAATACATCTGGGCAAGCGGCGCGTACTATGACGGAGAGTTTGTCCACGGCAGGTTTTGCGGACGCGGCACGCAACATTACAGCGACGGCGGTGTGTATGCGGGTGACTTCCGCGACGACAACTGCGACGGAACGGGGACGATGACTTACCCCAACGGCGATGTATATGTCGGGCAGTGGCGGCGCAACATGCGTAACGGCAACGGCATATATACCGTGTTTAAAAACAGTCTTATGCCTTGCGACGACGTCTATGACGGACAGTGGCTTGACAACCTTCCGCACGGCAACGGCAAAAAACAGTACCCTGACGGCGACGTGTACGAAGGGCAGTGGGTGGACGGACTTCGCGAAGGCAGCGGCATAATGCGCTATGCCGATGGCACTGTGTATGTCGGCGAATGGTACGAAGACTATCCGCACGGACACGGTAAAGTGACATTTCCCGACGGCAAAGAGTATGTCGGCGTGTGGCAATTCGGCAAGTACGTTTCTGACGACAACAAAGATTGACAAATACGCGTCGGTTGGCGCATGTATTTACGGGAGAACACTATGGTAATTGAACTTGACGGCGGCGACCGTTTCGAGGGGCAACTTGACGACAACGAAATGATGCAGGGACGCGGACGTTTCACTTGGGCGGACGGCAGTTACTACGACGGCGACTTTGTCGACGACCACTTTTGCGGCCACGGAACCATGCACGACATTGATGGTTCGGAGTACGTCGGCGAGTGGCTTGACGACGTGCGCCACGGACATGGCAAATTTACTTACGCTTCGGGTGCCACCTACGACGGCGAGTGGAAAAACAACCAAAAGGACGGCTACGGCGTGTTTGCCGACGGTGGCTTTCGCTACGAAGGGCATTGGGCAAAAGACAAATTTGACGGTTACGGAGAGCTGACTTCTCCCGACGGCTACTTTAAAGGAGAATTTGTAGACGGACTACGTCAGGGCGAAGGCGAGTTGTCTAGTGTGGACGGATTGTACAAAGGACAATTTTTTGCCGACAAACGTCACGGCACCGGTATGCAACAAACTCCCGACGGCATTGTGTATGTCGGCGGTTGGGTAAACGGTGCGATGCAAGGCGTGGGACGGCTTACATATCCCGACGGTACCTACTTCGAGGGTACATGGGTCAACAGCAAACAAACGGGCTTTGGCATACTGCACTTGGCAAACGGCATTACGGTGCGAGGACATTGGAACGGAGCCGACAAAGCGACCGATGCACTGCTGACCGACGAGTGGGGCAAGGATATAGTCGGCAAAGTGGTGGACGGCAAATTTGTTCCCGACGAAGAGTAAGCGATTAAGGACGGTAGATTATATGATAAAGAATTTCGACAACGGCGACAAGTACGTCGGCGACGTGGACTACAACAACAAAATGCACGGTCACGGACGTTACACTTGGGCAGACGGTACTTACTACGACGGCGATTTTGTCCACGGCGATTTTGAGGGGCGCGGCGAATACCACTATTCCGACGGGGCCGTGTATGTCGGACAGTTTCGCAACGACAAACGCAACGGCAAAGGTAAGATAAGGTACAAAAGCGGTGACAGTTACGAAGGCGATTGGCGCGACGGGCAACTTCACGGGCGTGGCAAATACACATGGAAGGACGGCGGTTACTACGAAGGCGAAGTGGCATATGACAAGTTTTGCGGACAGGGCAAGCGTTACTACGCCAACGGCGACGTTTATGTCGGTTCCTGGCGCGATGACAAACGCAACGGCAAAGGTAAACTTACGTTCAAAGACGGAAACAGCTACGAAGGCGATTGGAGCGACGGTGAGTTTAACGGACGAGGCAAGTTCAGTTGGACAGACGGCAGTTACTACGAAGGTGAATTTGTCAAAAGCAAGTTTTGCGGACAAGGTAAGTGTTATTACGCAGACGGCAGTATCTACGAGGGATATTGGCGTGATGACAAACGAAACGGCAAAGGCAAAATGACGAACAAAGACGGCAGTCGGTACGAAGGCAACTTTGTCGATGGCAAATATGAAGGGCAAGGCACCTTCTACTATACAAACGGCAACGTATATGTCGGCATGTGGCATGACGGCAATCGTGAAGGCAAGGGCAAAATTACCTACGCCGACGGCGGATACTATGACGGCGAATGGAAAAACGATCATTTCCACGGCAAAGGCAAATATGTGTGGGATGACAAAAGCTACTACGACGGCGAATTTGCCAACGGCAATTTTCACGGCTTCGGCAAACGTCTCTACAAAGACGGCTGCTCGTATGTAGGCTACTGGAAAGACGACAAGCGTTGCGGTAAAGGCAAGCTGACTTTTGCAAGTGGCTCTTACTATGACGGCGAGTGGGAGGATGACAACTACAACGGCGAAGGCACTTTTGTTTACAGCAACGGCGGTTACCACAAGGGGCACTTTGTCGATGACCTGTTTGACGGCTACGGAGAGCACGAGTATGCCGACGGCGCAGTGTACAAGGGACAGTGGAAGGAAAACAAACGTTGCGGTGACGGAATGTTGACTTATACGAACGGCAGTTACTACGACGGAGAGTGGTTAAACGACCGGATGCAAGGCAATGGCAAATACGTGTGGACCGACGATAGCTACTACGAGGGCGAATTTGTCGACGGCAAGTTTTGCGGATACGGAAAACGTCGCTATGTTGACGGCAATACTTATATCGGTCAGCTTGTGGACGACAAGCGCGCAGGCGTCGGAAAAATGTACAACAAAGACGGTGAGCTATTCTACGAAGGCGAATACTCCGACGATGTGCGCAATGGGCGTGGCAAAGCGTATTTGCAAGACGGCAGTGTGCTTGTCGGCGTATGGAAGGGCGGCAAAGTCAACGGCGAAGGGCGATTGACCTACCCCGACGAAAGCTATTTTGAGGGTGCCTGGATCGACAATGTGCGTAGCGGTTTCGGCGTGTTGTACAAGAAAAACGGCGAAATGATAAGCGGCAATTGGGATACAAACAAAACCGCAACCGAAGCGGTACGCACCGACGTCAACGGCGATGTGACGATAGGCAAGGTCGTAGACGGCGAATTTGTTGCCGATGACGAGTAGGCTTTTGAAAGTATCGCGGGAAAACTCATTTGTAAAAAGTGGTTTTCCTGCATTCTTTAACAAAAAAATTGAGTAAAAAAACAGTTTTTAATCAAACAATTTTTATATCCCGGAGGGCGAAACTATGAGAATTGACTATGCAAACGGAGGATACTACGAAGGCGAAACAAATGCCGAAGGCAAACGTCACGGGCATGGTCGTTACACGTATGCAGACGGATCCTACTATGTAGGCGAATTTAAAAACGGTCGATTTGACGGCTATGGCGAAAGATATTCCGCTGACGGATACATCTACAAGGGCGAATGGGAGGACGGACTTCGCGAAGGTAAAGGGAAGTTGCGGTATCCTAACGGAGACGTGTACGAAGGCGAGTGGGGGTCCGACGATATCGAAGGCTACGGACGTATGTCGTGGGCAAACGGCAAAGTGTACGAGGGCGAATGGGAAACAAACAGAATACAAGGTAAAGGTCGTCTTACCTATCCCGACGGCAGTTACTACGATGGCGACTTTGTCAATGGCTTGATGGATGGGCGAGGCGAGTATCACTGGGCGGACGGCTCGTATTACGTCGGTTCATGGAAGAATGCCCGTTTTTACGGGAAAGGTAAAATGTACTATGCCGACAGTAGCATATTTGACGGAGAGTGGGTCGACGGAAAAATGCATGGCAACGGCACAATGACATATGCAAACGGTAAAGTGAGCAAAGGCATTTGGAAAAACGGTAAAAAAGTGTAGCGTTGTTTTTAATCTCGGCTTGTATGTTTGCGACGATTGCAACTTGACAAGGACAACTTCGGCATGAAAATTCGCACGGATTTCCAAACCATTGCAAAACCTTTTTGTGCCGCAAATCCCGTTCGGATTACGTCAAACGACTTTCGACCAAGTCCCCTTGCGTATTGCATGTAATGTATAAAAAAAATAGACACGTATCAAGATTTTTGCGTCTTGAACGTGTCTTTTTTGTTGTTATTTCTCGGCTACCGGTATCCAGATCTCGCAGTAGTAGTTGTGGCGGATAGTCGTTACTCTTCGACTAAACCGCAGTCAATCAACCATTGAAGGGTCGGCATTTTTCCGTCGGCAAGCACCCAACCGTCCTCGTTCCAGTACAGTGCGTCGGACAACAAATCGTTTTGCAACAGCTCGTCTTGCGCTTTGGATGTCACATCGGTAATGCCCTTCATCGAGCCGACTTCCGCCGCGCCTGCATTGTAGTAGTTGTTTGTTTCGTCGGGCAGTGCGTAGTACGCTTTGCGAGTCGTGCCGAGGTTTTCGGCGACAAACTGTCCTGCGTAACCTTCGGTTGCAGACAACTTCATTGTCGCTACAAAACTACGTAGTATGGAGCCGCTCTTGTCGTTGTACCCTGCAAAACCGCCAACATAGGCTTTGGCTTTGGCTTGCATTGTAATCTCGCCGCTTGCGTAACAGCTTTGTATCATGGCTTGGTTGGTACCTACAAAACCGCCTATGCGGTTGTTCGAACCCGATACTACAATTGTACTTATGGCATAGCATGCGGCAATCTTGGCTTCGTCAAGGTTCTGCCCGACAAATCCGCCTACGTTGTAACTCGTGTCGCTTGCACCGTAAACGGTAGCGGCGGCAAAACTTTGTCCGATACTGCCGTAGTTGAGTGCGGCAAGTCCGCCGATGGTGGTGTATTCGTATCGCGGCCAACTGATGTCGGATTTGTAGTACTGTATTTTGCCGCCGTACATCGCTTCGGTAACATTGCCAAGGTTGCGCCCGAACAAGCCGCCGACATATTGGTATGCGCGTATGCTTCCGCTTCCCCCTTCCCAACCGATTTTGTTGGTGACGGTGATATTGCCGGTGTTGGTCGCTTGGTTGACTTCGGCAATGTTTGTACCGCATATACTACCTATGTAGAAGTAGCTGTCGTTGTCGCACAAATCGCCGCTGACGCCGAACGAACCTTGGTAAATATCGATGTTGACGGTGCAGGAAAGCCGCGCATACAGTTCGCGTATCGTTCCGCTGTTATTTCCGACTACGCCGCCCACGTTGACGTAGGCATCGTGTCCCGTTTTTTCCGGCATGTCCACTTTGACGCTTATCGCCGCGGCAGCTCCTTGTACGTTTACTTGTTCGACGGTACCTTTGTTGTGTCCTACGATGCCGCCGATTGCCGCTCCGTTGTCCGCTTTGGCAAAGTACGCCTGAGTGATATCGATACTTGCGGTGTAGTCGCGGAAAGTGATGTCGCGTATCGTGCCTTCGTTTACCTTGATAAGGCCGTGGTAGTCGGAAAGGCTGTCCCTTATCTGGAATCCGAAGTTTTTGACCACGTGTCCGTTGCCGTCAAGTACGCCGCTGAACAACGGCAGTTCGGGCAGTATTTCTCCCCCAAGGTTGATGTCGTTTGCCAGACGATAGTAGCGGTCGGGGTGATTGGAAATGTCCAGAAATTGTATCTTTTCGGTGATGTCGTAGACGTCTATCCATTTGGAATGCACTTCTATGTCGGCGGTGATTTTGTCGTCGGCGGAGTATTCTTTGCCGTCCTTGTCGCACCAACCGTCAAACAGTTGATCGTACTTGTCTTCCAGATGTACAAACTCGAAAGGATCTCCCCAGTAAACTTCCTTGGCGGTTCGTTTGCTGCCGTCGACGTAAGTTATTGTTTGCTTCAACCTGTCGCCGCAGTTTTTGCAGCGGCCGTTTTCGTAGACGTGGCCGCCTAGTTGGTCGGAAAGATAGTTTTTGTAGGTGTAGTTGCAATCGGTGCAAGTGTATTGCAGGTATCCCGGCTCGACGCAGGTTGCCGCCACGTTGTCCGTCTTGCGGAAGTCGTGCGGACTTTGCTCGCCTTGTTCGCCGCAACTGCAAGTCGCCACGTGGTACTGCGCGTCGACAGGAACAAAGATGTTCAGTTTGTGCTGAGTCGGGGATATGTCACCCTCGAAGTGCAACACGTTGTAACTGCTAAACGCAAGAGTTACCTTGACGTGTCCGCTCTCGGTGTGCGTGGGAGCTTTGGTAACGTCGTACTCGTCGTATTTGGTGTAGTCGTTCAGCGGGTATGTTTCCCAATAGGGGTACACGGTTTTGTTGCAAACAAGGCATCTGCGTACAACTTGTCCCTTTTCGGTAGCGGTGGGTTCTTTCAGTACAATCAGCTGCGCTTCGTCATGGCTGCATGTATCGGAAAAAATGCCGCAAGCCGTAGCAAGCGCCAATGTTGCGACCATAACGACAAACAACAGTATCAACGAAATTTTGCGTAAAAATTTTGTCATATTTACTCCTTTTGAGTTTGTGTAACACGCGATGTTAAAGTCTCGCTTGTCAACACATTTAGTAAACAATATTAGTGTAGCATGTTTTATCTCAAATGTAAACAAAAAATGCAAACATTTTTACGAATTTTTTACAAAATCTAAAAAAGAAGTATCCAAAACGGTACTTCTTCCTGTCTGTATAAACTTGTCATTGACGTACGCCGCAGATACAACCGATTGATTCAAAATTGTGGCTTAACTTTGTCTTTTGACATCAGGTAAACAACGCCATGGCAATGGTGGCGGCAAGCATGATTATCAAGCCGACAAGGGCTTTTTTACTCAATTTTTCCTTAAACACGATTGCCGAAAAGATGATGGACACAAGTATGCTCATTTTGTCGATGGGTACAACCACGCTGACGATGCCGTTTTGTATCGCGTAGTAGTAGCACAGCCACGACGCGCCCGTTGCCACGCCCGACAACGCAATAAACAGCAATTCGCCCTTTTCGATGTGTTTCAGTTGCGACTGTTTGCCCTTCACCAACACGACAAGCCACGCCATAACCAACACAACGCCCGTGCGTATTGCCGTGCCAAGGTTGGATTCCACGTTTTCTATGCCGACTTTGGCAAATATGCTTGTCAATGCAGCAAACACAGCCGAGGCAATTGCATACGGCAACCACGCCATGCTTGTTTTTGTAGCAGACTTTACTGTTTGCGTTTGCTCGGGTGGGTTAGCAACATCGGACTGAGCGACTTCTCCGTCGGCAACCGTTGTTTGTTCGCCGTGCACGGTTGAGTTTTGTTCCGTTTCGGTCTTGTCTGTGTCGGTAGCGGTGGTCGGTTCGGGTTTCTTTTCTATCATCAAAAAAATTCCCACTGCAAGCAAAGCGGTGCATACAAGTTTTACCCACAGATTTTTGGTCTCGCCAAATACAACGATCGCCAGCAACACGGTCAGTATCGTACTGGATTTGTCCACGGGCACAACCTTGTTTACGTTGCCGATGGACAACGCTTTGAAGTAACACAGCCACGATATGCCCGTCGACATGCCCGACAGTATCAGGAAGATCAGCGACTTTGTGCCGATTTGCGTTATGGTGCCTGCCGAGCCTACGACAAATACCATTATCCATGCAAAAGCCAACACGACAATGGTGCGTAGCGCGGTCGCGACGTCGGAGTCGGTCTTTTTGATTCCGCATTTTGCCAATATCGATGTGACCCCGGCAAAAAATGCTGACAACACTGCCATGGCAATCCACATAACGGTTACTCCTTGTGACGGATTTGGTAATTCAATATTGTTTGTTGTACTACTAACTCCATTATAGCACGAGCTGCATGGTTTGTTTAGTAAAATTTGCCGTTAATTTGAATTATCGGGTAATTCTTTCGGCAGTTTTTGCGTGTATTTGCGCATTGCAACCACTACGTATATTGCCACGACAAACTCCGTAACGGGCATAGCCAACCAAATAAGACTTGGCTCAATAAGCGGTAGCAGCTTTAAAAAAATGTGCGGCGCATACCATACTTGTTTAAACGTTCTTTTTGCCGTCATTTGTTGCGGTGCTTTGCGCTTTTTGTTCGACCGAATGTTTCCTTTTTGTATAGAGAGAATTTATAATATATAAAAAACTACAAGGAGACCAACGATGAAGTACAAAGATTGGTTGTCGTTCTGGCTTGACAACTACGTTAAACCTACGGCAAAACGGAGAACATACGAAAACTATTTTCAAACGGTAAGTCGGCATGTCGTCGGCACGCTCGGAGACCTGGAGCTGAACGAGATTACTCCGCTTGAATTACAAAAATTTGTTACCGCGCTTACAAATGACGGCAATCTTCTGACAGGCAAAGGATTGTCCGCCAACTCGGTAAACGGTATCGTTACGGTGGTGCAAGGTTCGCTCAGACTGGCGTACGCCATGGGCGAAACCACGGAGTATGTAGCAGACCGTATCAAACGTCCCAAACCCAAAGAGAAAGTCGTAACTAGCTTTACTTTGGGTGAACAAAAGTTGATAGAACAAGCAGTGCTTGCCGACAAAAGAAGCAAAATGTTCGGCATTGTACTTTGTTTGTACACAGGCTTGCGGATAGGCGAATTGCTTGCCCTGCGTTGGGACGACGTGGATTTTGCCAACGGGACAATCCGTGTGGACCGAACGTGTTACGACGGAAGGGATGACAACGGGCGTTTGTGCCGAACGGAAGACGCGCCCAAGACAGCCACGTCACGTAGGGAGATCCCGTTGCCGGGACAAATAGTAAGGCTGCTGCGCCGTCACAAGAAACAAAGCGACTGCGACTATGTAATATCCGCCGCAGGCAAACCGCTGTATGTCAGGTCATATCAACGCAGTTTCGATTTACTGTTGGGCGAGTTGCACATCGAGCACAAAGGATTTCATTCGCTGCGCCATACCTTCGCGACTAGGGCATTGGAATGCGGAATGGACGTAAAAACTCTGTCGGAAATACTCGGTCACAAAAATTCGGTGCTGACGTTAAACAGATATGCACATTCTATGACGGAACACAAGAAGGAAATGATGAACAAGTTGGGTAAAATTTTGTAAAAAAGAAAGTCGCCTATTAGCATAATAGACGACATTTACATCAATATAGTACCAAATTTGAGTAAAAAAGTCAATTGTAATTTCTATTAAATCATTAAAGTAAGCTTAATCTTTTATCTACATCTAATTATATAAGTATTTCTAATGTTGTTTTGAACGTTGGTTGTTCGTCTATTATGCTAATAGATGAACAACTGCATAGTCGGTTGTCATCTATCGTAATATAGCAAATCGAGGTGAAGTGATGAAACTTGGCAAAAAGTATTTGTTTCCGATTGCTTTTTTGTGTCTTACATTGTCATTGTGCGGCATATTTGTCGCTTGTTTCGGCGGCAATAACGTTGTCAGTCTGTACGACGGAACTACTCTTGTCAAAACGGCAATGGTGGCAACAAATGCGGAATACGACTTCGGCGCACCCGACAAAACAGGCTACTCGTTTTTGGGGTGGTACAGCGAACCGCTTGCAGGAGTCGCTTATACCGACGATCAGGGCAAAAGCGCGGGCATGACGTGGAAGGAAGGCAACCCTACCACGCTGTACGCACATTGGAAAGCAAACAAGTACACGATTTATCTGGACTATTGCGGTGCAACGGCGTTCAACACCGTTGCGGATATCTCGGCTACGTATGACGCCGAAATTACGGACAAACTGCCCGTTCCGCAAAAGAAAGGATCGTCCTTTGCAGGTTGGTTCACGGCAAAAACAAACGGTATACAGATTACCGACGCTTCGGGCAACTTGCTTGACAACGCCGTTGTGTTTACCAATTCCGTTTATCCGTTGACCGACGAAAGTACTACTTTGTACGCTCACTGGGGCGACAAAACGGTGACGTATATGTTTACTGCAGATGGCGGTTCCGCCGTTAAGCAAGTGACATATACCGTCGGCACGGTACTGTACAAGATGCCGTCGTCCGTCAGAGACAATTACTGTTTTGTGTCCTGGTGTTTCGATCAGACGATGTTGTCTCCGCTTACTTTGCCCTACACCGTACCCGACAACACCGACGACTTTGTAATGTTGTACGCCAACTTTGTCCCCGGCACTACGGATGTATTGCGTTTTGACACGATTTCTTCCACAGGCGACAGAGAGTACGAAGTTACATACAGCGGCACAGCCGAAAAAATTGTCGTGCCCGATTCCTACTACGGCAAAAAGGTTACGCGGATACGTCGTATCGAATCTACCACGGTGCGTACGGTTGTTTTGCCGCAGACCGTCAACGAGTTTGTCAACGGTGCGTTCGAAGGCTGCACGTCGCTTGAGACAATCAACATTCCTTTTGCAGTCAAGTCAATTCCGCAAAAGTGCTTTGCCGATTGCGGTGCCCTTACGGAAATTTCCATACCGCAAGGCGTAACGTCCATCGGCAAGGAAGCGTTTGCGGGCTGCTCGTCGATAACGGAAATCGGTTTGTCGGCAAACGTCGCTACGATAAGCACGGGCGCGTTTCGCAACATGTCGTCGTTGGAGCATTTCGTAATAGACGACAGCAACGAACGCTACATGGTGCGCGACGACGTGTTGTACTACAAGGTCGGCACATCGTCCTATCTGATACAGTATCCCGCGGCAAAACAAGGCGAAACGTACAGCATCGATCCGTCTACCGTCAAGGTGGCGGAGTACGCGTTCAGCAGTTCGCAAATTTCCTCGATTGTGCTCGGCGGCAAGATTTCGTCGGTAGAAACGGGCGCCTTTGAAAACTGCAATCGACTTGTCAACGTGCTTATTACAGGTAGCGCAATGTCCTTTTCCATCGGCGCCGACGTCTTTGCCGATTGTACCAATCTCAAAGCGATGCGCGTCGAGCTGACCAAAGTGCCTACGCTAAACGCAACCGCACTTGACGGCGTGTCGGAGACATTCTCCGTTTATGTTACAAGCGACATGGTGCGTAGCTACCAGACGGCAACCAACTGGCGCAGTATTTCTACAAAAATCTACTCGTTGGGCAGTATTTTCGGCAACTTCGCAGTGGAAGAAGTCGACGGCGGCTACACGATAAGGCAGTACTTCGGCACGGAAAAGGAAGTCGTTATTCCCGAAATACTCAACGCGCGCAAGATTGTCAGGATTTCCGACAACGCATTTTCTTTCTCCAATATGGAAAAGGTGACCGTATCCAAAAACGTGACGGAAATCGGCGACAACGCTTTCAAAAACTGCACGTTGCTCAAATCCGTAATTATGGAGTGCGAGCCGCCAGTTCTCGGCGACGGCGTGTTTGACAACATAAGTCAGGACTTCGGTATCTACATCAAAAACACCGCAGAGGTGCTTGACGCATACAGGGCGGCAGACAAATGGCGCGACCTGTCGGCGCATATATGGAGTTATCAATAATTTGTAAATCACCATCGGGAGGTTAAAAAAATGAAAAAGCTATTGACTGTTTTGGTTAGTTTGTTGCTGACCCTCAGCGTTTGTTTCGCGCTTGTCGCTTGCGACGGCAATACAGGGGCAAAGAGTATCACCAACTTGTCCTACAACGGCGAAACGATCACTTGGACAAGCGTAAGAAACGCCAAAAACTACAAAATCAGTATCAACAACGGTACGCAATCTATTGTCAGTCAGGCTGACAACACCGTGTCGTACAGGTACGATTCCAACGGCGAAGACTTTGACTTTGCCATCGAAGCGGTAATCAAGGAAGGCAGCGACAAGAATCCTACCTATCAGATCCGTTTTCAGAATATCGGTCAGGTGACGGGACTTGTCGTTGATCAGGGATCGCTTACCTGGACGGCGTTGGACAGCGCGGAAAAGTACGAGATTATGTACAACGGCAATATTCTGCCGCAAAGCGTCGGTACCACAAGTTACCTGATACCGGCAGGCGAGTTTTCCTACAGAGTAAGGGGCTTGAAAGGCTACGCCGAAAGCACCGACGGCAACATTCCGTATTACTCGATGTGGAGCGACGCCATTACGGGTACGGTACTTGCCGCTCCTTCAAACATTACATACGACTCCGAAGTGTTTACCTGGGAGAAGGTTAACGGCGCAACTTCCTACGTTGTAAAAATCGGCAACGAAGAGTTTACGTCCACCAACAACAGGTACGAATACGTTGCAGGCAAGGACGACTTTGCCGTGTCCGTGCGTGCGGTAGGCAACTCTGCAAACAAGGTATACGACTCTCAATTCAGCGAAGCCAAGCAATACAGCTACATTGCTCCCGTCGAGGGACTGAACGTTGTCGACGGCGTGTTGAAATGGACTGCTTCGGAAAATGCCGTGCGTTACAAAATCAAGGTCAACGGCATTGTCAACAACGAAGAGCTTACCACAAACGAGTATGCGGCGTTGTCCAGCGGAAGTAGCTATCGTGTACAAATCCTGCCGATCGGCAAAAGCGATTTCTTCTTCTCCAATTGGTCTAACGAAATAACAATAAACATTTTGCGTAGTCCCGTTGTAAACTTCGGTGACGGCGTAATTCGTTGGAATCAGGTTACGGGTTGTGCAGGGTACCAACTTAAGATAACCAAAAACGATCAGGTGGTGCACACAACTACGGTCGGCGCGGAAACGTTTGTTTACGACTACGCCTTTGCCGACGCAGGCGACTATCTTGTATATGTCAAGGCAACGGCTCTCGGCGACGGCGGTGTGTACGAGTCCAGGTACAGCACGGCATATTCCGTCAAGAGATTGGCAACGCCCACAAACGAAAAAGTCGTTAACAGACCATTGGAACGCAATCAGGTGTCGGTTATGTTTACTCCGTCCGTGGGTGCGTCGGGCTACACTTTGCTTGCCGACGGCGTAGAAATTGCTACAATCACAAGCGGTTCCACGTTTTCCGTTGACTTGTCAAATATGACAAGCAAAGTGGAAGAGTCTATGGTCGAGTTTCAAATAGTTGCGCGCGGTCAGGTTACAAGCGCAGGCGCAATACTTGATTGTAAAGTACCCCTGAAGTTTACCGTTACCAAGTTGGCAACTCCGCAAAACCTTGCCATCAACGGCAATCAGATCAGCTGGGGTTCGGTAAATCACACAAGCAAATACGTGCTTACTATCGACGGTAACCGTACAGAAGTTACTACAACGTCCTTTACGTTGACCGACCTTGCCGCAGGCGCACACACTGTGTATGTACAGGCAATGGGCAACGGTGAAGAAGTTATTACAGGCGGTTTTTCCAATGCGCTGGAGCTTACAAAACTTGCCACTCCTGCAAGCCTTGTCATTAAAGACGGTTTGCTGACCTGGGGTACGGTGCAAGGCGCAAGGGCGTACAAAGTGGTGCTGGGCACCGAGAGAATCGACGCCGACGGAACGTCGTTTGACCTGCTTGGTCGCTCGAGTTACATTTCCGAAGGCAAGGGTACGCAGATCAGCGTATACGCCATCGGCAACGGCACCGATGTTATCGATTCCGACGTGTCGGCAACCAAGACAATCAGCAAATACAACAGAACGGACAACATCAAGGTCAACGGCGACAACCTGGTGTGGAATCCGTCGTCCGTCGACAGCATCAGCTGCAACGCATACAAAATTGTCATCTCTCGTAACGGCGGCGCGGAATACACTGATCGCGTAAGCGGAAGTTCCTATTCTATGAGCAACTTTACCGCAGGTAGCTACACTGTCAAAATCATCGCACTGGGCGACAACGTACAGACCATCGATTCGCCCGAATCCAACACGTTCTCGTTTACCAAACTTGCAGCCGTAGCCAAAGTCGACAAAACAGGCGACACATACACGTGGGATGCGGTTGCAGGCGCAAGCAGATATGAAATCAAGCTTAGCAAGGACGCAACCTGGACGTCGATCCAAACCAATTCGTACAAGCCGGAGTTTAAAAACGAAGGCGAGTTTGAAGTAAGCATACGTGCCGTAGGCAATGGTGCCGACGTCATAGACTCCGAAGTGTACTCTTTCACGCAAAGAGTAACGCGTCTTACGCAACCTGTCAAACAGGACGACATGACCAACAGCAACGCGTTCAAAGTAACTGTCAGCGGCAATACCATCACGGTTACTATCAAGAAGCAAAGCGGTGCGCTCGGCTACAAACTGTTTATCGACGGCATCGAACGTAGCAATGTTACCAACGAAACCGAAACGGAAATCACCTACACGTTTACAATGACCACAGTCGGTGCTGTCTACAAGGTGCAAGTGCAGGTTATGGGCAATCAATTTGCAACTAACGGCAATTACATGATGGACTCCAACAAGTCTACCGAAGTAGACGCCAAATATCAGAACTAACGAGGCATTATGGAAATTTTAACTAATTTCCTCTATCAAATTGTCTTTACGGTAGGGGTAATCGTGGCTTTCGGGCTGCTGATTGCCCTTTGCCGCAGGGCGTTTGTCAGGATAGCGGGAGATGTCGGAACAAAAATACTGCTTGTCACGGGTGCGGTCGGGACGCCGATACACGAATTGAGCCATGCGCTGATGTGTATCGTTTTCGGACATAAAATCGTGGAGATAAAGCTGTACCAACCCAATTCCGACGACGGCACACTAGGTTACGTCAATCATACTTTTAACCCCAAAAATCTGTATCACCAAATCGGCAACTTTTTTATCGGAGTTGCCCCTATTTTGGGCGGTAGCGCAGTGTTGTTGCTGTTGATGCGCATACTTGTGCCGAGTGTTTTCGACGAAGTGACGTCGGAACTGCAATTTATCGGTTTGCTGTCGACAAACTTTCTCGATCCGTCCACATACAGCGGATACCTTGATTTGTTTTGGGAAATCATCTCGGACATCTTTGACTTTACCAACGCAGGCAATGTGTTTTGGTGGTTGTTTGTGGTGCTTGCGCTTATGATTGCAAGCCATATGGAGTTGAGTACAGCCGACATCAAGGGCGGTTTGCAAGGTTTTTTGTTTTTGGCAGGCGCATTGCTTGTGGCAGACATAGTGTTGTACTTTGTTGCACCGTCCGCATTGGACGAGGTGACGACGGCAATGACGTCGGTGTCCATGCCGATCGTCGGCTTTTTGGCAGTTTCGGGCGTCTTTAGCGGCGTAATGGTTCTGCTCGCCCTGGCAATCAAGGGTGTAACTAAGGTAGTGAGTAAACAATAGGTATATAGATATATATCTTATTACAATATATAAGCCTAAACATTATTAACTTACGGCATTGTTTAACAAGGAGAAACAAAGATGAAGAAAGTTGTAATTATTGTGGCTGTTATCATTGTGCTTGGAATTATCGGGGGTATTGCGAGTAATTGTTCGCCTTCCGATATTGGCGGTGGTGACGACAAGGTCGTTTATACGGCGGAAGACATACTTTACGTATCCGAAGCAGACGAGACAGTGGCAGTTGTCGGCGGCAGAGAATACAAGAAGGCTACCAGCGGTATGGCTGCGGTAGGACTGGCGTATATCAACGGCTACACCGGACCTGTATTGGTGGGTACCACTGCCAAGGCCGTTGCATACACATTCTCTTACTGGGGATCAAACTTGGTTGACGAGTACGGTACGATCGAAGTGGATTCGGTCACTTGGTATTACTCCAAAAATACAGGTTTTATGGGCTCCAACTATCTCAACTTCAGTAGTAAAGGATCGATTTATTGCAGCAAAAAGGACAAGTTGGAAGATGTTGCCAAGGAATTGATTTCTCTTGTTGACCGAACAAAGTTTGCGGGAAAACAGATCACTACGGCGGAGGAATTGCAAGCAATAGCTAACAGCGGCGAGAATTTTACACTAGGAGCAGACATAGATCTCTCTTCGGTAGCAAATTGGACTCCTATAGAAAACTTCAGCGGTGCGTTGAACGGCGCAGGACACAAAATACAAAACCTGACAATCAATGCCGTAGGTGAGGAAAACATCGGTTTGTTTAAAATACTGTCGGGTAACGTAGACAATCTGACGATAGAAAACGCTCAAATCACCGCTCGCGGCGACGCAGGTAAGGCAGGTATTCTTGCAGGCACCAACAAGGGCAAAGTCTCAAGAGTAACCGTAAGTGGCAACATTGCCCCCGGGTTCTACGGAGACGTAGGCGGCATTGTAGGCTTTAACGATTGCGGACTGATTGTCAATTGCACCAATCAGGCAACGGTCAAAGGCGCAAACAACGTAGGCGGCATTGTAGGCAACATGGTTGCCCAAGCCGACGACGCCATCACAGGTTGCGAAAACGACGGCACTGTAGAAGGCAAAGATAATGTCGGCGGTATAGCAGGCTATCTGACCAACGCCCGTATCAAAGGCAAGAGTGGCGATTTTACATACAAGATTTCAAACAACGAAAACAAAAACGCCGTAACGGGCGATAACCGTGTGGGCGGTATTTTCGGCGAGATATTCGGAGCCAGCGAATCATACAAAGGTTACTTTGAGCTTTCTGTTTTGACTAACCAGGCAGACATCGTGGGAAGTACCACAGGCGCTGAAACCGGTGGTATTGTCGGTAAGGCTACACGGGTCAACGTCATGACTACTTGCGAAAACAAGGGCGACATTACGGGCGGCAACTACGTAGGCGGTTTTGTAGGCAATGCACCCGGCACAAACATCAAGGCTACAGGCGTTATCAACAGCAATATCATTACGGGCAAAGGCAAGATTGGCGGATTTGCCGGAGAAACAGGTATTATTGAAAATGCCGTAAATGAAGGCGGAATCGTTTCTACAGGCGTGCTGATTGAAGACGGCGTAAGCAAAGCATATGTCGGCGGTATAGCAGGGGCATGCACGGGCGTTATCAATTGCAGCAATAACATCGATATCGGCATATCTACCAATGGCGACTATGTAGGCGGTATAGCTGGCTACGTGGTTGTGGCTGACAGCGACAATGTAAAAAACAATACAAACTCCGGCGCTATAAGCGGAAAAAATAAAGTCGGCGGTATTGTCGGGTACTTGACTTCCCTGGAGAGAACCAAAAACGTTACTTACACTGTCTCTAACAACGAAAACAATAATTCAGTAAGAGGTGACAGCCAAATCGGCGGTGTTTTCGGGGAAGTTTTCGGAATGATAAAATCCGGTTGGGATACTTACTATGGCTATTTTGAAATGTCAGTTTTGACAAATACTGCGGAAGTCGAAGGAAGTACAACCGGTGACGATGTCGGCGGATTGATCGGTAAGGCTACCAGGTTGAACCTGATTACTACTTGTGAAAATAAGGGAGACGTAACGGGCGGCAACTGCGTCGGCGGCTTTGTCGGCAATGCACCCGAAACCAACATCAAGGCAACGGGCGCAAGAAACGACAATGAAATTTCCGGTAGGTACAAGGTCGGCGGATTTGCAGGACATGCGGGAATTGTAGAATATGCAACCAACAACGGCGTTATTTCGTCTATCGGTACCGATAGCACAGGCGAAGCCTATATCGGCGGTATCGCGGGCTATTGCACGGGTATTATCGGATGTAAAAACCAAGCGGACATTACTATTGAAAATGCAGGCAAGTATGTCGGCGGTATTGCAGGTTACGTATGTGTTTCCTTGAGTAACAAAGTAAACGACAACACCAACGTGGGTGAAATCAGCGGTAACGGTTGCGTTGGCGGCATTGTAGGATATTTAACTTCCATTAGTAAAGCGGAGAATATCACTTACACTGTATCGAACAACACTAATCAAGGCGTAATCAGCGGCGTTAGCAATGTCGGCGGTATTTGCGGTGAAGTCTACGGAATTGAGCGTAGTGGTTGGGATACCTATTACAGCTATTTCCAAGTAATCAATTGTACAAACCAAGCCGAAATAAAAGGAACCTCGCTTGTCGGCGGAATAGTGGGTGAATACACCAGGTTAAAGACCGACAGCAACATTATGGATACCAACACAACGCTATATGGCAAAAAACTAGGAAAGTAGTTGTACTACAAAAGACATTCCGACGGTTTCGGCTTACGGAGTGACGAAATGATGTAAATTGAAAAAGGACTGTTGCAAGCATGGCAAAACATTCTAGCGACAGTCCTTTTAAGCTTTTCTTATGAGAAATCCGAACAATTTTTTTCACGCTTTAAAAACTGGTAATAGGAAGACGTGCAACCAAACCCGGCTTCGTATATTAAAGCAGTAATGCTTTTTCCTTTCCCTTCGTTTTCCCTTACATATCTTGCCCTTATCCTGTTCAAATAAACAGTAAAGTTGCAACCGAAAAGTTTGTTAAACAGTCGTGAAAAATGATATTTACTGAATCCGAAATGATTTGCCGCGTGCTGTAGCGTTATTTGTTGAGTATAATTGGAATCTAGCCATTCGATAATGTTACTCATAAGCCGCGTTTCTATCGGATAATTTTCGCAAGGGCGATATTTTTCGACTATGTAACCCAAAAGAACGGAAACAAGTCCTTTGAGCATAAATTCCATTCCGCAATCAAGACGTTCCTTAATTTCTCTTTCTATATCAAACAGTTTTTCATTATATTCAACGTCGTCAAGCGCAAAGAAACCGAGATTGTATGTCGCCGATGCGTCAGAAAAATATCGTTCGGGAATAAGTAGTGTATCCGAAAGCGATGACTCTGCGTACACGGAATGTAACGAATAAAGCCTGATAAACGCAATCTCGCCTTTTTTGAAAACGCGCTTCTGTTTAGCAGAACTGATTTCCATTTCGCCGTCTTTTATAAACAACAACTCTATGCACCTATGAAAATGCGGCGATGCCGTCACGTTTTTTATTTCGAGAATAGCAAGTTTGTCCTGAACATCGCGCAACGCTTCATAATAACCGATCATTCTCTACTCCTTTGAAATTAGCCGATAGCAATATATTAAACAAAATAAGCAATTACTTTATTGCATGCCGCAATTTGTTGTATTATAATTATAAACGAAAAATACGCGTCGGTCAAGCGCGGAAAGGAGAAAGCGATATGAAATACGTTATAATCGGGTATGGTTCTCGTGGCAGGTCTTACGATGTACTTTTCGGAGATATTAAAAACACCGAACTTACTGCTGTATGCGACTACAGACAAAGCAGGCTGGAACTTTGCAAAGAGCATCATAAGGGTGAAAATATCGATTACTACCTGAATGATGACGAATTTTTCAAGGCAGGTAAGCTTGGAGATTTGTGCGTTATTTCCACTCTTGACGAAATGCACATTAAACATGCGCTGGCAGCCCTTAACTGCGGATACGATTTGCTTTTGGAAAAGCCTATCGCCTGCAGTGAAGAAGACTGCGTGAAAATTTACGAAACGGCAACCGCGCTCAATCGTAAAGTAACGGTTTGTCACGTCCTGCGTTACGCGCCGTTTTTCTCAATTATCAAAAACGAATTGGAAACGGGCAATTACGGCAAGGTTGAAACGATAACTTTGACGGAAAACGTTTGTTGGTGGCATCAGGCACATTCTTACGTTCGCGGAAACTGGCATAACACGAAGAAAACTTCTCCGATGATTATAGCAAAATGTTGTCACGACCTCGACCTTTTGAACTGGTTTATCGATAGCGAATGCGTGTCGGTCAGTTCAATGGGCTCGCTTGATTATTTTACACGCAAAAACGCACCTGAAAACAGTGGTGAGACTTGCTACGATTGTCCTGCTGCAAAGGATTGTTTGTATAATTGCGAGTTTATATATTGGGAACGTGAATTAAAAAAAGGCAATGCAGGCTGGCCGGTTGACATAATTATGTACGATCGGGAACCGACTCACGAAAATCTTACGGCAGCACTTAAGGCGACGCCATACTGCAAGTGCGTATTTAAAAACGATAACGACGCAGTTGATCACCAGGTCGTCAACGTGCTTTACGAAAACGGAGCGACAGCACAGCTGACGATGACCGCTTTCAGCGAAAGAGGCGGACGGGATATTCATATCCACTGCGAAAAAGGTGAAATTTACGGTCAGATGTCGGAAAATACCATTCATTGTACGCTATTTGGAAAAAGCAGCAAGCTCATTGACGTCAATAAGGAATCGGACAACAATTTCGGACACGGAGGCGGCGATATAAGGATGATTTGCAATATCGTTGACGAATACGAAAACAAAGACGTTGTCGAAGTGACTCCGCTTGCTCAATCTATGTCAAGTCATATGCTCGGCTTTGCAGCCGAACGGTCGCGACTTAACGGCGGTATTCCCGAAAAAGTCAGGAAACTATGATTCCCGATACTTTACTTTATTCGATATTGTACCATGTAGGAAATAATTTTGAAACGAGCGTTGAAATGTAAAAAAGCTTTCAACTCTTTTGTATAAGAACAGCCGAACAAGGAGACATTTCAGTCCGTGCCTTGTTTGGCTGTTGCTTCTTCGAACAGCTTACTTTCCGATGATCGTAAGGGGTTTGCCGCCAAATCATTTGTTTGTCAACTGTTTTTCAGCAAGCAGTATCGTGCCGTAATCGGTGGGGATTTCTTTCAACACTACAAATCCGTTTTTCTGCCAGAAGTGCGTTGATTGCGGATTGCGTTTGTCAATACCGAGGCGGCAACGAGTATAGCCTGCCTTGCATAGACCGTCGAGCGTGGTGGAAATGATTTTGCTGCCGACCCCTGTGC
>CAKQXG010000013.1 GCA_934281515.1 uncultured Clostridia bacterium
CCTTGCGTGTTGTACGAGTTGTGGTAAACGGGTCGGTAACCTTTGCCAGAAATTCCTTTGTCATGCCGCAACCGTTGTCCGCAACGACAATCGCAACGATGTCGTCGGTCACTTCTACGTCCACACGCACTTCGGTTGCCTTGGCACAAAGGGAATTTTCGCATATGTCCAATATATTAAGGGACAGTTCTCTCATATTCTATCTCTTGTCACTGCGTAATGCTTGCACTACGTCGGCCGGAGTAAGGCATGACAACTCCAAAGTACCCGTATTGTAACCGATGCGATCCAGCCAATGGGCGTCGCTGTCGGTAATGACGATCTTGTCGGAGTACAGCCGTCTGTGTTCGTCGGTGGCGTGAGCGGACAACTCTACCGCGCGGTAATCGTCGGTAACTTTACCCAGCACCGCAACCATACCGTTTTCCTCTCTGTCGACGTGCGCCGCAACCGCAACGCCGCCACAAGCCTCGGCAAGGGCAGGTACGTCCTCGACTGCAATATTTGCGCCGATGTGCAACAGTCTTGGTTCCACACCGACAACGTTGTCGTCCTCGTCCACAATCAGTTGGTTGCCGAATATGTCCGGTCGATTGGGTATGTCGGGAAAATCTATTTTGTCAAAAAAACTTTGCAAACCGTCCAACGTGGCAAACAAACACAAAACGTGTATGTCTTCCGCCGTTTGCAATTCCATCGCGGGCACCACGCACACGCCGTAGGCATCGCCTACAAGCATTGCGGTAGCCACATTGCCGATTGCGTTGTGGTCGGCCACGGCAATGACGTCAAGCCCGCCCAACTTGGCGTAGCCTACTATGTTGGCAGGGGTCATGTCGTCGTCGGCGCAAGGCGACAACGCACTGTGTATGTGCAAGTCACATCTTGCCTTCATATTGCGCCACCTTGGCAATGGCGGAGTAGATGTCCGCCTCGGTGCAAATTACGTTTACTGCCTGTCCTTCGGCTCGCACCGCAAGTACGGGGTCGGGCTGACAGCCCTCGCACAACACCACAACCGCCACGTCGGTAAGCACCGCGACGGCGGCTACGTTGACGTTGGTCATAACGGTGTACCATGCAGAGTTTTCGGGAGCGCGTCCCATGACAAAACTGAGCAAATCGCCTGCATAGCCGCCCGTTACCTCTCGTGAAAAGTCGGCCTCGTTTACAGTTGACGCGGACAAAATGTCCGCCAAATCGCGTACCGTCATCGTTTTTCTCCGTCAATTGCCGTAGTGTCGTCCCGTAGCAAAGGACATTTGGTATCGGCAGGTACTCGTCCCATAACTATGTCCTCACAAAAGGCCATACATCCGGGTGCGCCGCAAATGCCGCAGTCTATCTTGGGTAGTTGTTTGTACAGTTCCTGTATTTTCAGCAATCTTGCAAACGCCAAAGTGCGGTCCGTGCCAAACGATTGGTCGTCACGCTCGATTTCCTTTTCGGCAAAGTAAAACTCGTCGGGTTTGCCGATTTCGGCAAGGGTAGTGCCGATTTGCGGAAACTTTCGCCGCAGTTGACGTAACCGCGCACGTGCGACAAAGGGATTTTCCACATTAAGCACGCCGCCAACACAACCGCTTATACAAGCGTTAAGCTCGACAAATTCCACGTCTTTGAGGTTGCCGTTTTCTATCGATTCCAGTATGTTTACAACATTTTCTATGCCGTCGGCGGCAAGGTACTTTTGGCACATTGCCCCTGCGGCCTCTCCGCCGCTACTTGCCCACTGCAAGCCGAGTATGCCCATCTCCGACAAATTTTTGCTGTCTTCCAGCTTGTCCATCTCTTTGACAAGCTTCATGTACACTTCGGCAACGGACAGCACTCCGTCGACGTAATTCTGCCTTACGGTTTTGCCCGCTTTCAAGGCATACACCTTGGCAGGGCACGGAGAAAGGAAAAACACGCCCACTTCGTTGTCGGGAACACCTCGCTTGGCAACTTTTTCTCTGACAAGCTTTGCCGCAATGTCCACGGGCGCAAGCAAAGGCAACAAGTTGCCTCGAAGATGCTCGAAACGCTCGTTGATAAGTTCCAACACGGCAGGGCATGCGGTGCTGATTACCGGTTGCGGAAGTTGTCCGCGCGCATAAAGACGTTGAGTCATCTGCGACACCAATTCCGCACCGATGCCTACTTCGTATACGAAGTCGAAACCGATGTTTTTGAATGCGGTAAGTATGTAGTTGATGTCTACTACGTCATCAAACTGCCCGTACAGCGACGGCGCAATAAGCGCAACCCTGTACTTGTACTTGTAAATGACGTCAAACTTGTCGAAACTGGGAATCTTGGCATTGGACGAGCAAATACGCACGCACTCGCCGCAAGCAATGCACTTGTCGTAGATGACCGAAGCCTTACCGTTGCGTATGCGTATTGCCTGTGTCGGACAACGCTTGATGCAGGAGGCGCAACCGATGCACTTGTCCTTGTCCAGCGTTACCGTGTGTAGTCGTTTAAGTTCGCTCATGGCAAGCCCTCACTTTCAGTGAAAATTTACCGTCAAAGTTATTTCCGTACCTACGCCGACGGTGCTTTTGATGTCAAACTTGTCGGTGTTTTTGAGCATGTTGGGCAGTCCCATGCCTGCGCCGAAGCCAAGATCGCGCACTTCTTCCGAAGCGGTGCTAAACCCGGGCTGCATGGCTTGCTCGATGTCGGCAATGCCCTTGCCCGTGTCCACAAGACGCACGACGATTTTGTCTACGTAAATGTCCACAATGGCTTTGCCGCCGTCGGCATGGATAACCATGTTGATTTCGCCCTCGTACATGGCAATGGCAATGCGACGTATGTCTGCGCTGTCGATGCCCATGCCTTTAAGACAAAACTTGACCTTTTCCGTGGCTTGACCGGCAGACACAAAGTTGTTGCCGTCCACGTCATAGACAAGGTGAACGCTGTCAGTCATAGCATGTACCACTGTTAAGCCCTGCGCTGTACAACAAACCGCACGCACTGAACATACGATGCGGCGTGGCCAGCATAACAATGTTTTTGCTCTTGGCAAGCTCGATTGTTTCGTCCGACGGACGTTTGCCACGCACAAAAACAATGCAAACCATGTCCATCATTTCGGCTGTGCGCACCACTTGCGGATTGCATAGCCCCGTGATAAGCACGGCTTGATCCTTGACATAGGCAAGCACGTCGCTCATCATGTCGCTACCGCATGCCGCGTAGACTTCTCTGTCGGCCAACTCCTTGCAACAAATAAACTCGGCATGGAGAATTTCGGCAATTTTACTAATTTTCATAAAGAACTCCTGACAACACTTGGATCACTACCCAAAGCTTTGGGAAGAGGGGCTTGGGGAGAAACGCGTTTCGCGAAACGGTTTCTTCCCAAAACCGTCTTTACAAATCAGTTATATTTTTCTAAAATTCCCACCACATCATCCGGCGTAATCTTGCCGTAAACATCGTCGTTGACGGTCATTACGGGGGCAAGTCCACAGCATCCTACGCAACGAGTGGCGTCAAGGCTGAACTTACGGTCGGCGGTACATTGTCCGCTTTCCACACCGAGAACGGTTTTAAGCTTTTCGTAGATGTCGCCGGAACCTTTGACGTAGCATGCCGTACCAAGGCAAATACCGATGCGATACTTTCCTTTGGGGAACAGTGAAAACTGCGAGTAAAACGTAACAACGCCATACACGTCGGCAAGCGTGATGCCCAATTCGTCGGCAACAATCATTTGTACTTCGTAAGGAAGGTAGCCGTACAGCTCCTGCGCATATTGCAATGCGGGCATAGTTGCGCCGCCAAGCGGTTTCAACTCACGACATTTTGCACGCAGTTGCGCTTCTTGCTCGGGAGTGCCGGTAAACGGCAATGTAGAACCTTTCATCGTAAACCTCCAAAAATGTTGCGCATTGCACCGAATTTCGTCAAAAAATGTCGAGTATATCGTTTCGGATAATGCACATATCTTATTTATTATACCATTACACAACAAAGGACACAAGAATATTTTTAGGACTACGCCATACAAAAAACTTAATTTGGTATAGTTTTTTTCTATATGTAACATTTACAAAAACAAACGGCCTTGCCGCCTTGGGTTTCAAGGCGAACAAAGCCGTAAAAGCAAACACGGACCGTACCGTTTCGGGAAGCAAATCACCGTTCACTGCTACGGTATTATCCGTCGGTCGGTAGCGTGTAACAGAACGCACTATTTCGTGAAAGACTGCCGCTGTCGTACACGTGTGTTTGCACACGACAATCGGAGTAAAGTCACTTGGTATACACGTCCATACTTCTTATGCTGTTTCGGGCGTATTCCACTGCCGAGGCACACTGCTTTTGCGTGCGGTGGGGTACGGAGCGCAACAACACGAAGTTGTCCTGCACCACCAATCGGAAGTACCACTTGTCGCCGTCCTTAAAGATTACAAATCTTGGCGATACGGCGTTGTCGTCGGTCAGTTCGGCAACCGCACCGTTGTTACGGCACAGCGCAACGCCTTGCTTTACCGCTCCGATGCTGTCAAAGGACAGTGCCGATGTCGCAATCACGCGATTGTTGCCGTCGCACACGTCAAAGGTGAAGTCGCCGTTGTTGCCATGCACAAGGTAGCAACCTTCCACACGCTTTCCGCCGCGCACACGATAGGCAACGCCGTTGTCGGCTTCTACCACGTTTCTGCCGCGTAGCACAAGACACAGCAGCACGACAACAAGCAACACGCACAACGCCGAAGTCATCATTGTATACATGCACATATGCGCAACCACGACATATCCCGTCGTTCCAAGCGCAGCAAGACTCCACACAATGCCGATAGCCTTCATCGCCGCGCCGTGCGCACCTACCGCAACTATGCACAACACAGCCGTTACCGCAGCAAGAGCAATCAGCATCCACGCCATGCAATTGTCGTCGTGCAATGTGGTAGTTTCGCCGACGATCAGCCATGTAGACAGGTGATCGGTTTCAAAAATCATGTACCCGTTGTCGATTTTTGACGACACAAGGGTCACAACGCCGTCGTCGCCGTAGTGGTACAAGGCAAGGTTGTTGCACATCAACTGACGGCTGGTCAACTTGATGCGTACTGTCAGTTTGCCCTTGGGCGCAACGGTAACGTCGTCGCTCAGAAGGCGTATTTCGTAGGCTTCTTTCAGCTCGTTGCCTTTGCCGAATTTCGCCATAAGTTCGTCGTTTACCGTCACTTGGTCGGTCACAAGGCGTACTTGCAATTTGACGTTGGCAAGTTCGGGCACATCGGTCGCCGCCTCGACGGTTTGTTGATTGTCGGTCGTTGCCGTCCAGTTGTCCACCGTGCCGACGGGCAGGGTAAAGCGGTTGATGTCCACCGCCGTAAAGCACAAGCTCTTGTTGTTGTCGAAGTAGGTCACGTCGGTGCTGCGGTTGTAGGTCAACGCAACGTCGTATGCGCCGCTCGTAACGCCGTCCTTTACCGCAAAACGCAGTTTAAGCGCATTGCCTTCGTCGTAGCAGTTGTCGTCCGCCATCCACATCAGCGTGTAGGGCGCAGTATCGAGCGTACCGCTTTGAGACAGAATCATATCACCAAGCGCAGTGCCGCGTTCCACTCCGACAAGAGTCAGTGCGGTTTGATCGTAGGTAAGCGCAAGTTTCATTGTGGCAATGCCGTTGTTGTCGACAATGTCGACGTTTACAACAAGGTTGTCGCCGTCCATTCCGCCGTAACTCAACTTGACGGCAGGTCCCTGCTCGCGCACTGCCAGACGGAAGTATCCGTACACCGCCACGTTGCGGTCGGGCATGGTGTCGATTGTAGCACGGGTTTTGTAGCTATCATCGGTAAACCAACCCACAAACACACAGCCTTCCTTGACGGGTTTGGGCAGTACCGTTTCGGTGCCGTAGTCGTAAACTTTTGTATACGTATCTATTTTTTGCGGAGTTTCGTCGCGCGTGTCGGCAATGTAAAACTCTATTTTGTATTTGACGGGCGTTTGGTCGTACACGGCTTGCAACACCACTTGGTCGGGCTTGTCCGACACAATCGGTTGCCACTTGCCGCTAAACACGTAACTGTATTTGCTGTCGGTCGGGCGAGTGGGCGTTGCACCTTGGTAGTCGGGTATCGGCGTACCGTAGGGAACGTTGTCGGTACTCCACAGCACACTTTCGTCCCAATTGACAAACACGTATCTGAAGTCTGTCTTTTTGACAAGCACGCCGCCGTCAACCACATCTACCGTCTGCTTTACTTTGTAGTCGGCAAGGGTGTTGTTTTCGTCCACACGTATGTTTATTTCCGCAACCGTTTCTTCGCTGTCGATATTGCTGTCAAACACAAGCGTCAGCACCGTGCCGTTGGTTTTGTCGGGTATGTATCCTGCCCAGTTGACAATGGCAGGGTAGGTGTCCACGTTGTAGTTTAGCGGAAGCGTTTTCAAAGCAGTGCCGCGCTGTATGTCCACAAGACTGATCACGTCGCTGTCGTATCCGATAAACAACCGCATGGCAACAATTCCCGTGTTGTTCGACAGGTCAACGTCCACGGTAAACCTGCTTCCGCGGTTGATTTCCTTTGTCTCTACCGTCAACGTAGGCACAGTTTCGGCAATTGCCGCATGCGAAAGGCTCGGCAGAAGTGCGGCAATGCACACCGCCAACAACAACGCAACAACGAGATATTTTGTTACAAGTAGTTTTTTTGCCATTTTTCTCTCTCTTGCGCCGCATAAGCGGCAAAATGTTAGTCGATTTTGTTCCACTCGGTGCGATCCGTGGCTTGCTTGCGTTTGCCGACGCGCACAGCCACAATAACCACAAGGGCAACTACGGCAAGACTTGCCAACACAATTGCCACGATCATTCCCACGTCGGTTTCGACGGGCGTTTCAGTCACGATTGTCACCGTGTTGTCGTCCTTCAATTCCACACGCGCTCCGTACACCGCCACATCGATGTCCTTGGTGCCGTCAAGCGCACCCTCCACCGTCAAGCCGATCTTGTAAGTACCTGCCTTGGCACCGTCAGCCACGTCGAAGTACAACCTTAGCAGCAAACCCGTCGAAGTGTCCGTCTTGCCGGGGCCAAACAAGTAGCGTATGCCGTCGGAGTCGACCTCTTTGCCGGTGCTTGTGTAGGCAAGACTTTTTAGTGCCTCGGAAGTGTTTAGCGCACGGTTGTAACTAAGCGCGGTTTTGTCGTAATCCAGCAAAAGTTTTAGCGTGCCTACGCCCTTGTTGACGACAACAGCCACGTCCACAAACACTTTGCCGTCAAGCATGCCGCCGCTCATTGTCAGCACAAGGTCGTTGGTTTGTTCGGCGCAAGCCGCAACGGGAGCAAACGCGGTAAAGCACAGCAGTGCGCAAATAATTACAGACAGAGTAGTAGTAACAAATTTTGTTTTCATAGGTGAGTCTAAAATATCCTTTAAATAATGTATTTACCGCAGGTATGCGGATAAATGTTTGTCCATGTGTGCCATGTTCCCCACGCAGAGTATTTCCCTCTTTGCGGAGATGTTGCCCGACGAGGGCTGTCGGCACCTCGTCGGGATTGCGCTACGTAGGTAGCGACTCGGCATTACGCCGCGTATTTGCCTGTGGGCAACAAAGCGTATTGCACTGCTTGCGTGCTTGTGCTTGCGCTTGCGTTTGTGCTGTCGCTCGGTGTTGTGATGTGCGTGTTGTCCTCGCTCACACCATAGCCGTTTGCATTGACCATAGCCATTGCCAACACTGCCGCGTCGCGGATGTCGTACACGTCGGTCTGTGTTTCACCTTCGGTCGTCTTGTCGCCGTTGACATTGGCAACAGCCTTGAAGAAGAGCTTGGTTTCCGTATCTTTTGCATACGATACAGCGGCTGTGTATTCGTCACCGATTTCAATCACTTCGATATCATATCCGCCAACGATGTACATACGGTACAGCATGATATCGTTGTTGCCAACCGTTCCGTCACCATCGATGTCGCCGTTACCCAATGCAAGTACGTACTTGGCGTAGATTGTCAAGTCGGCGTTAGGCATTTTTACAAACTCGGTAGCAAAAGTTTCGTCAGTGTAGTAGCCGTCAAGCGACAACCATGTGGCTTTGACAGCCTCGGGCATCTTGATACCGCTCAACTCCGTGTAACCATCGATATCTCCCACCGTCTTGGTGTCTACCTTGTTGCCATTGTAGTAGTATTCAATCGTCAACTTAACCTTGTTGATGATTTCTTCCCAATAGGCATTAAGTGTGATGTCAGCTTCAACAATGTCGTCAAAGTCAAACGTCGCCGTTTCGTCGGTCAAGTACCAGTACTTAAACTCCCAACCGCCGTGTGTCGGTGCCTCAGGAGCGGTAGTCGTTTGTCCCACAAAGGTATATTGCGTATCCGTTGTCGTGTTAAACTTGTTGTCGACAAACTTCACCGAAACAACTGCCACGGTGTCAATTGTATATCCCTTGTAGTTGGAGTCGGCTGTTTCCACAACGATTGTAATCGCACCGATGCCGTCTGCCACAACCTTGTTTTCGGCAAGAGTTGTTTCGCCAACCTTATATGTTACTGCAATTTCATCGCCATTCGTCGTTGTGTTTGTCCAAGTTGCAACGTTTTGAGCGTACTTAAATACAATGTGAGTCAATTCCTTTGCATTGATTGTGTAGGTGCGTTCAACCGTTGCAGTTGTGTAGCCTGTTCCGCTAGCCGTCACCACAACTTTGTATTCGCCTACGTTCAATATTGCCGTTTTCAGGGCTTCGCCACTTACTTCACTACCATTGACGCTAATTGTCAACGTAACGTTGCTTGTCGGTTCACATGTTATAGCGGACAGGTCAATTGCCACCTTGTCGTAGTCTTTTGTTACCGCAACGGGTACGCCGTTTATTTCGATACCCGTCATTGTAGCCGTGATTGTCAACTCAACGACCTTTGCCGCGCTCAACACGTAGTTGTCGTTGGTTATAGTAAGTGTTACGGACATTTTCTTCGACAAACTTGCATCCGTTGCCAAAATTTTGTTATTGGCAAAGGTCAACTCGTACAAATCGTCAAATTTTCCGGGCAAATCGATGTCGGTGCAACCAACGGTCAAATCGTCGATTCCCCATTCTGCACTACCCGTGTACAATGTTTTGGCATTGGCGTCTGTCAGTTCAATCGTGATTTTGTCTGCCGCAATTGTGTAGGGGTCGATTGTCACTTCAAACGTTCCGTTAGCATCGGCATGCGCAGGGTCGCCCGTAATGCTGACTGTAAGTTGGTATGTGCCGGCATTTTTAACTTCGGTCACATCTTCGCCGTTCTTCTTCCAAGTGTATGTAAGAGTGCCTTTGTTGTCAGATGTAACAATGATTGTTGTGTTTTCTGTGCCTACGGTTACAAGTTGTCCGTTGTAGGTCAACTCGTTTTTGTCAATACTTACAGACGTGCTTTCACGCAAAGCAAGAGTATGTTTAGTGTCAGACACAACCTTTACAAGGCTGTTGTCCATAAAGCTGTCGCCTACAACAACTTTCAGATCCAATCCGAACGTCAAGTCGGCAAGATCGGTAACGCCATTGTTAAGCGTGTACGTAACGGTTACAAGCACGCCTTGTGATGTGGCTTGGTTACCTGCCGTAACGGCAATCTTAACTACGCCGTTGAAGTCGGTTGTTTTGGTAATCGTTATGTTGTCTTTGCCAAACGCATTGCCGGCAACAACGCTTGTACAACGGAATCTATCGTCGTGTCTGATGGTCGCTTCCAGTCCGTTGATACCGCTGTTAGCTGTAATCACGTACTGTACGGTAATCGTGTTGCCTGCAACAAGATAATATATATTTCCGTCTTCACTTACAGACACACCATTGTCGGCTTCGATCACCGTCTTTACTTCAAAGCCTTGGCTTACAGTGGTTGTAAATGTTTCCGTGCTTGCGGTGTGACACACGGAACAACTCTTGTAGTAGGTGTTTTCCGTGCCTTCCACTTTGTATTGGTCACTAACAACTTCCGTCCAGGTGTGTTTGCCGGTGGCAGCAATAGTTTGCGTTTCCGTTTCGTCGCAACGAGTACATTTTACAGTCTTGCTTCCGGCTGTTCCGCATGTAGCAGGTGTTACTTCCGTTTCTTCGCCGTGGAAGTCATGGCCGAGTGCGGCAATATCTTTGCCCCTTGTGGTGTAGGTGCAGCCTTCACGTTTACATGTGTCATATGCTTCATATCCTGTTTCGGTGCAGGTTGCAGCCTTGGCTTCGTGATGTTCCAAATCGTGAGCATCAGGGTCAATTTCAATTTCTTCGGTCTTGGTATGCTCCGAGTTGTGTTTACAGGTAAATGTCTTTACCCCCTTTGAAACGCAGGTAGACTCCGTTGTAATTACGCCGTCATCCCAGCTGTGCGCCTCGGAATCGATTTCAAGCGTCAGGTCTTCCAAAGTGGTTTCGGCAAGTTTACCTTCACTGTCAAGGACGAACAACTTTCCACAACTCTCACATTCGTAGTGAGCGTCTGTTCCTGTTGTTGTGCATGTTGCTTCAATTTTTTCGACACGCTTTGTTGTATCCGTGGTATGCTCATGCGCAACATACTCCGTATAAGAACAATTTGCGTCAAATTCTATAGTACCGTTATAGTTTTTAATCGTACCGCTTACGGTTATCGTATCACCGACACAAAGTTCCGAGCCACCGGTCAATCGATAGCACTGAATCGGTTTGTCGGTCAAATCTCCTATGACAATTGTCAAAGTAACATTATTGTAGCCACTATTGTACGCTTCGTCTATAGATATGATTTTACCACGCAGTGTTTGCGTACCGGTCATGCTTTTGCCACTTTCAAGAGCGTAAGCTTCTTCGACAACAGCCTTATCGACTACAATTCTTTCAACTTGACAATTGCTGCAAGCTCCGTCTACAAAATTATGACCCTTAGCAGGAATAATCGAAGAAGAAATTACTTCTTTTGTTTCGTAATCAAGGTACCTTGAGCAGTCATTACATTGCCAACAATGCTGTTGACCTGCTTCCGTACAAGTTGCTTCTTTGTACTCCAATTCCGTAAGATTGTTATGCTCGCAATTTACCGCCAATCTGTATATTTGAGGAAGAAGCATGCCTGAGTTTGGTTCAGATGCATATGTCGTGAAGCGATTACTTCCACTATTATGCAAGAACCGTCCTAAAGATTGTGTTGTACTTTGAATAGTAACATTGCCATCGCTATCAATAGTAATATTCCAAGTAGTAGTACCTTTGTCCCAAGCAAGTTTCTTTACCACTGTTGCTCCTAGTAGTTTACCATCGGCATTTGCTAGTGTCCAAGCACCGCTTTCACCGCCAAGAACAAGCACCAACATTAAATCGTTACCCTCAGTAGCATTGTTGGCAACCGTTGCATCAAGATCACTTAAGTAATCCCCCGATAAGTCACCGGCAACTTTACCTTTTGTTCCACTTACCAAAATCAATTGGTCGCCTACTTTCAAGGTTGAAGCATCGGTTACAATCTCAAACGTCGGTTTAGCAGGCTTTTCCGCATTGCATTTACTGCAAGTCGTTGCGCCCTCGGCATACGTGCAGTCTTCCTTTTCCATAACGTAGTCGCAATGTGCGCAGGTAACTTTGTGTGTGCCGTCATTATTTGCGGTATACTGGTAGTTGTGACCTATTGCTTTGATTACCAACGTACTCTCGTCTTCCACAAAAGTGTCTACACCATTTTCCGTAGTATACTTCTTGCCGCAAACAGTGCATTGTTTGTAAGCTATGTTTCCGTTTTCCGTACAAGTGGCTTCTTTGGCCGAAAAATCGTCAAAAGTTGTACAGTTTGTATGCGAAATAGCCTTAACTGAAAAGTCCAACTTTGTTTCAGTATCTATTACTGCGGAGTACTTACCATTTTCGTCCAAAACGATAGACTCACCATTGAGTGTAGCTCTTGCAATGTGACCGTCCGGAACGGTTACGGTAATAGTAAACTTACCGCCTTTAACAAAGCCTTTTTCATCTACAGTGATTACAGCCGTGACGGAGCCGTCTTCTGACGTATATGTATTACCGTCAAGTCTATTACCATCGAATAAAACAGGAATTGTTGTTGAAGCACTCTCTTGATATGTAACAGAAATCTTTGAAATTCTTCTGTTTCCCTTAGTTCCATCAATGGTAAAAACAACTTCTGGAGCATCGCCTGTCCAAGTATTAGTGTTAAATGTTCCGGTGGAAACCGTAATCGAATTCTTATCATCATTACCGAAAGTGAAGACGATATTTGTAATACTTGCATCATCGGCAGCAATGGTTATTGTATTTCCAGCATACGCTCTAATGGCTGTGCCATTTGTAAAGTACTTGGGGGCATTACCACCCGTTCCTTTACTAAATGTTATTGTGATAGGGGACAAACGCTCTAGTGTCGTAACCTCCTCTTGGTTTGAATACCCCAGTTTAGACATAACCCACTCTTTAGTGCCTCCTGCCGCACTCGCCATGGGGGGGGCAGGCAGAACGGTGAGGGCGCATGCCAACGTCATGACGACTGCAAGCATTGCGCAGAGCAAAATTTTGTTACATTTTGTCATTTCTTCTTCCTCCAATATATAATGATTTTGTTTCCTATTTCAATCGTTGGTAACCAACGGTTTAAATACGTGGATTTGCACAACAAAAAAGGAACGCAAAGTACGCGGAAACAATGGCTTCCTCGTAGGGTTTACGTTCCTACATGCACAATTTTGCAAAAGGGGTGGCTTGGGTAGACGTGTAGCGTAGTGCCGCACGCATTGCACTGCAAATGTAGGTTGTGCCGTTGCCGTCCTTCATGTGCCGATGCCTCCGCCAAGCATAGTGTATGCCCGCTACAAAATCGATATGTCGACGGGCACACCTGCAATACAAATATATTACATATACAGTCTACTATCTTTATATACAAAAATCAAGCGTTTGTAGACATTTGTCGAAATTTTTTTTGAAAACGATGGTTTTTTACTCGCGAATGGCACATTCTGCCAGTTTTGTAGCGTCAACAATAGGCAATTGCACGGGCATAATGCCGGGTTGAGCCGTCATAAGCACCACTTGACTACGCAGGTACGGCACCATGAGTGCAATTGAGTTGACGTCGAGCAATCCACGACAAAGTTCCTTGTCCAACACTTCGGCATTGACAACTTGTGCGTCGGCTTCTTCCACTACCAGCAAGTCCATCCGTTGTTCGGCATCGAACCAACAAAAAAAAGCAACGCTTGGTTGCGTTGCACTTTCTACAAGGATTGTGCGAGATGTTTCGGCAAAGACTGCCGAAGATGCCGCCAAAAACAGGCGGACATTGAACTACGTCTCACATTTGCAACTATGTTGCAAGTTGTTGCTTACGCAACAACCTCGCACCAACAAAAAAAAGCAACGCTTGATTGCGTTGCTTTTTTGTTGGTGCGAGATGTGAGACTTGAACTCACACGGTCTCCCACACGCCCCTTAAACGTGCGCGTCTGCCGATTCCGCCAATCTCGCATTGCTTGTATATTATAGTGCATGCCGTGCCGTTTGTCAAACGTTTTTTGCATATTTGTGCACAACAAGTTTGCTAGTCCATAAGTATTTCCGAAATCTTGCTGTATACCGACGGAGCCTTCTCCTGCCAGGACTTTTCCAGATACTTTGCAAGGCTACGCGTCATTACGTTGAGGCGCACTTCCAGCGTTGTCTTGGTGGGTTCCACAATCTTCATTATCACATCGTAGCTGCCGTCGGGACACTTTTCGTAGGTGGCAATGTAGTCCTGTCTACGGCGGTAGTCTATACGTTTCTTCTTGATGTCGTCGGAGATTATCTGTCGCACACTGCCGGGGATACGTGTGTAGAAGTTTTTAAGGCACCAACGCCCTTCGGCTGTCAGGTCGTACAGCTCGTCGCCGCCGCCCATGGGGATACTTTTGTACACAAAACCGTTTTGCACCACTTCGTACAAAGCCTGCTTACAATTGGTAAAGTCGATCCAATTGTTTTTGTAACAACACAAATCGAGCACGGTCGACTCCGTAAGGGCAGTCTCCATCTTGTCAAACACAAACAACAGTATCAATTTATTTTGCGTCGCGTCTTGCGTAATGCCCGACTGCACGGACGTAATACTTGTTTGCATGGATTTACCCCTCCTTTGTAGTTGCTGACAAAAGCGTCGGCATTTATTATACAGCAAAAGCCGCCGTAGCACAAGAGTTTTTTGCAAATTGTCGTAAAAATTTTGGGTAAATTTTTTTTTAGTTGTTTTGAAAACAAATTACCGAAGTAGCTTTCATAACTAAATCTACTTCGGCAAGCGTTTATCACTCGATTATATTATGTGCGACGTTACTTGTGCGTGATAAGCTTTGCAATTGTCGCTTTTAGCAGGGCAATGCCTTCCGTCGGGTCGTCGGTGGCAGACACCGCCTGTTCCATCGGGCAAAAACCGTCGCCCGTGCGGTTGATTATGTACGGACATAGCGTGCCGTACTCGACGCAAACGCCGTGCGCCACAAGGTAGTCTCGCCCCGCAACCGACATGTTTGATCCGTACACCGCAGTAACGCCCGTTGCGACAAACAGCATTGCAACGGCTTTGCCAACCACTACGTCGGCAACCGCCGCGCCGGTCAAATTTGCGCCGTCGTCGTACAGCCGCATCATCGGGGCAATGCCGTGCAAATCGCTAGTTGCCACAACATTGCCGTCCCGTACAACGACAAGCGTGCTGCCGCCAAGATTTTGCTTTGCAAGTTGCAAATCGTTGTTGTTCATCAGTTATCGCCCTGCCTATTTTCAAATACTGCCGTCACCGCCTCCAACAGGTTGCGCACGGGCAGGTGTTGCGGACAGGTACGCTCGCACTTACCGCACTTGATACAATCGCTTGCCTTGCCGTGTCCCTTGGTGTACACGCTGTGGTAGTAGAAGTCGGCGTTCCAATCATTGTACAGTTGTTTGGCGTTGGCGCAGGCAAACAGGTCGGGAATAAGTATGTGTCTGGGACAACCGTCCACGCAGTAGCGACAACCCGTGCAGGCAATTGTGTGTTTGGCATTGAGTATCTCGCACACCTGTTGCACCGCCTGTTGTTCGATATCGTTAAGCGGAGCGAAATTTGCCATGGTGTGCAGATTGTCTTTGGCTTGTTCGTAATCGCTCATGCCGGACAGCACCATAAACACGTTGTCGCAACCTGCCGCAAAACGTAATGCGTAGCTTGCAGTGCTACCGCCGTGCAGATTGTCCAACACCGTGCGCGCGCGTCGTCAGGCAAACGTGCAAGATTGCCGCCCTTGACCGGTTCCATAACCACAATCGGTTTGTTGTGACGTTTGCGTACTTCCACACACTTACCCGACTGCACGACGGGGCTGTCCCAATCGACATAGTTAAGTTGCAATTGAACAAGCTCTACTTCGGGGTACTCGGTCAATATCTCGTCCAACACTTCGGCGGTGTCATGGAAGGAGATGCCGACGTGCTTTATCTTACCCGCTGCCTTTAGTTCAAATGCCTGTTCATAAGCGCGGCAACGCTTGAAATGTTGAAAATTGTTTTTGTTTTGCGCATGCATCAGGTAGAAATCGAAGTACTCCACTCCGCACAACTCAAGCTGACTTTCAAAAAAACGGCTTGACGTCGGCTTCTGTTTTGAAATACATGTCTGTCAGTTTGTTTGTCAAAGTGAAACTCTCGCGCGGATAACGCTTGACAAGGCACTCACGGATAGCCGTCTCGCTTTTGCCCGACAGGTAACCGTGCGCCGTGTCGAAGTAGTTGAATCCGCTGTCGATAAACAAATCAATCATTTTGTTAAACTCGGCAAAGTCCACCTTGTCGCCGTCCATGGGCAACCGCATGCAACCGAAACCGAAATTTTTGCGAACCTTTTCAAATACTGCCATACTAAACCTCACGAAATCCGTATTTTGTACTCAATTTTTACATACGTATATTTTTTTTGCAATATGCTCCGATAAAACGGGCGCATATATCTACACCGATGCAGACGACTTAACAGAAGCCTTTACAATGCCAACGCAATCAGCATCAACCCAGGGAAATACAGCATCGTGTTGGCACTGTCTATGTAGCGGTTGCGGAATTTGTACAGGTACAACCCCAAAACTATGTCGCTACACAGGTACATGAAGCACCCCAACCCGAACAAAAATGCTTTGTAGTTGCCCGTGCCCTGCACAAACAACGTAAGTCCCAGACTGCCGCACAGCGCGACAAAAATCGTGTAGATGTTCAGGCTGACCATGCAACTGCCGAAGTCTATCACTTTGGTAACTTGTCCGATGACAAGCGCGACAAGCAATACTACAAACACAATGCTGAACCACCACTGCCAATCAAACACCAATGTGCAGTAGGTTGACAGGCACAGACTTGCCAATGCAAAACTGAACACGCCGCACAGAAACCAACAGCGTTTGTCCATAAATACAAGGAATACGTCGCCTACCGCGGCAAATATAACACCGAGCAATGCTACAACGGAAAACTCGCCGCCGTCTCTGACAAAGCCTACAACCGCCATAGACAAAAACAACGCCGAAGAAATGCACTTGACGACGCCACGCCTACGATTGCCGACATTAAGAAACTTCATCACTACCATTGCGCACACGCATACGGCATAAACCGACAACATTATTATCTGATAAACCTGCATAAACTCTCCTCCGTCAGCGCACATTAAGCCACACACATGCGCGACCACTTTACTACTTGCATTATACCACATCAATATTGAAATTTCATCACAATATTTTTCACTTAACGGTGACAATACTTTTCATGCGAAAAATACCGCATAAAATTGACTGATTTGCCCGTTTTGTATACGTTTTGACGCAAAATCGGCAAAAACATTGACAAATTAGTTTTAATAGCATATAATATAAAAAAATATCGGAGAAAATGTGGGAGCAATCCCGTGTCCATTCGTCTCCGTCAGTGACAACGACAGACTAATATTAGTTTGTCGTTTTTTATATATCGTCACTATACCGAAACGTCGAGGTTGGAAATGTTGAAAACAAACAAAAAACAACATATTCTTGCGCTTGTCATGCTGTCGTTGACCGCCGTTGCCTGGGGCGCGGGCTTTGTATTTAACGACCAATTGTTGTCAAAGTTTTTCTACCATACGCCGCTGTTGTTCAACACGATTCGTTTTGCATTGTCTGCGGTATTACTTGTGGCAATCTTTTGCACTAAGCTGTCGCTTGACAAGCGATCACTGCTGTACAGTGCGTTGGGCGGAGTGTTTCTGTTTGCGGCATTTGCATTGCAAGTGTATGGATTGAAATACACTACTCCTGCCCATAGCGGATTTTTTACTGCGGGCTACATTGTGTTTGTGCCGTTTGTCGTGTGGGCAATATGCAAAAAGCGCCCGTCTGCAACGACATTGTGCGGCGTGGTCGTGGCAATTTGCGGTTTGGCAATATTAAATCTTAACGGAGACAAAGAGCATGGCAACGACATACTGTTAGGAGACATGATTACTCTTGCAAGCGCACTGATGTTTTCGTTGCAGATTGTTTGGAGCGAGATTTCGTTGCAAAAGGGCGTAGATCACTACTCTTTTACCACGTTTCAGATGTGTGTTGCGGCGATTCTGTTCGCACTCGGTTCCGTAGCGTTTGAACACGGAAGCTACGGCACCGTCACATTCGAGACGTCCTACGGCATATGGCGATTTGCAATGGTAATACTGTTCGGCACGGTATTTGCGTACTTTTCGCAGACGTACTCTCAACAACATCTGTCGTCGGGCGAGACGGCGCTGATTATGGGATGCGAGTCGCCCATCGGAGCAGTGCTAAGCCTGATTGTCGGTGCCGACGAATTCGGCTGGAACATAGTGATAGGCGGATTGTTGGTAATTGCCGCCGTAGTGCTTGTAGAAGTAGTCCCGGCGCTGATCAAGAAGTCGGCATCGGTCGACGAACAAGACAATCGGGACTGCACGAACTGAAACAGCTTGAAAAAGTCAAATAAAAATGTTTGACACAAATTAAAAATGGTGATATATTGTTTTCGCTAGGGGTGCCGAGCAAATTTGCGTTCGGCTGAGAGAGTCCCTTTGAACTTGTCAAGTCAGTACTTGCGTAAGGAATGCGAAACAGCGCCGTTTTTGTCGGCGTCAATACGGATTTTGTTTGCGTAAGTTCTCCTTCGGAGGACTTTTTTTGATGCAAAATAAATTTTAGGAGAAATTGTTATGAGTGAATTGTGGTCAACTTTGATTTCCGCAACAGACGCATATACGGCGGTTGACAGCCTGAATGACATTGTCGCAACCATCGCGTTTTACATTACCGTTGTGGTTGCAGCGGCATTGGCTGTGTACAACGTTGCTATCGGCGGTCGCGACGCAGAGACGATCGCCAAGGCTCGCCGCACATCGGTGGGCATCGTTGTGGGTTACAGCGTAGGCGTTATTGCCGTGCTTGGTACGCTAAAGATTATTCTTGCGGCTATAGACGAAAAAATCGACACAAAGTTTTGGCTTGTAATCGGTTTGTTTGCCCTTGTACTTGTAGGCGTGTCGGCAATTTTGATGCTGAAAAAGAACAATTTTTCGGCTACAAAATGGGTTACGCTCGCATACGCCGTAGTTGTTGTCGCTTATGTTGTCGTACTGTTGGTGTGTTTCCCTGCCGCCAAAGAAAAGTACGAGCCGCTGAACAAGTGGCTGATGTACGGTTTGTCGGTTGCGCTTGTTGCGGCAATTGCAGTACCCGCACTGTTGCTTGACAAACCTGCCGCGTATGACTCACGCAGTATCACTTATGCAGCCGTGTGCATTGCCACAAGCTTTGCGCTCAGCTATGTCAAGTTTTTCTCACTGCCTCAGGGCGGCTCCATCACATTTGCAAGCATGTTGCCGCTTATGTTGTACGCATATATGTTCGGACTTCGTCGCGGCGTGATTGCCGGCGCGGTGTACGGATTGTTGCAGTTTATCCAATCTCCGCAATACTACGAGCCTATGCAGGCACTGCTTGACTACCCCATTGCTTTTGCAAGTATCGGTATGGCAGGTATCGGTCGCAAAATGAAGTTTTTGCGTGGGAACACCACCGCAGAATTTTGCGTCGGCGCAACGATTGCAGTGCTGTATCGCTATGCGGCGCACGTACTCAGCGGATACTTTGTGTTTAATAGTTGGGCAGAGTACTGGGGCGACTGGTACGGCGCACATCCTCTTGCATATTCCTTTGCGTACAACGCCTTTATGTTTGTGGAGCTGGCGGTGCTACTTGTTGTAGGAGTATTGATGTTGCAAAGCAAATCTGTCAAGCGCATGCTACACAGTATCTCCGACACAAACGAAGCCACTGCCGCTACTCAAGCGTAGTAGTCTATTACAGAAACAATTAAACATTTACAAAACAACAACGGCCTTCCTTGTCTGACAGGGAAGGTCGTTGTGTCGTATGTAGATATATGTTTCGGCAGTTATGCAAGCCGACAATATTGCGCGGCCTGCAATACAGTACTACACAAGTTATTCGGTCAACAGATAAAGCACTGCCATTGTTACGCTTACGTAGCAGGCTTCGCGCTCGGACGCAAGACTGTAGGGATAGTCGTTGACGCCTATGTTGTCCACAACCTTGCGACTGCCAAGTAGCGGACAATGTATACGTGCGCGATCCATGTAATCTTGACTGATGCCTCCTTTTGTACCGTAGTACTTGACAGGGTCGGAGTACGCCGACAAACCAAGGTCGATAACCACGTCGGCACCGCTGAACGCGCCGACGGGATTGTCCAACACCACGCCTCTACGTTGTGTGCCGAAGTCGTCGGCAGGCAAGTACCATGCGAAAGTACTGTTGTACAGTTCGAGACAGTGTATCAGTTCGTTTACTCGATTGGAGTCACGATTGCCCACTGCCAACACAGACAGATTGTTAAGCCCGTCTGACCTGACAGACAATGTCAACAGGTCGGCAAGCACGCCGATAGGATCGTATCTGCCCGAACCGGCATTTACTACCTTACAGCGAGAAACTGTAGCAAAACTCTTGGCAAGGTTGTCGTTGTCACACGACACCGCAACCACGTTTGCGCCCATGTCGTCAAACAGGCGACATTGCTCGGCAGGGTCATCGGCACCGAACACAGGCACCGATATGCCCGACAAGTAAGACGTAGCCAGCGTAAATCCGGTACTGGCGACGCACGGTTTATCCCACACGCCGGCAACCACTTTGCCCGTCAGTTGCGGACCCTTTTTGAAGTCGGCGCGAACAATGCGGTGCATCTGATCGGCAACGGCAAGGATATGAGTGATTTCTTCCTTGTTTAAAGATGTCAAAGACAACAAACTGTTCATGTTTTCCTCCCGAACGGTAACAAAATTTTGTGTACGTATGTATTTTTTTAGTTACAGTCATTGTATTTCCAAGGCAATACTTACAAACAATCGACACAAAGCAATGCTCAAAAGTCGTATGACAGATTATCCGTATAACTTGCCCACCAACCACAGCACAAAACGTTGCGGTAGCACGCGTACAAGCCAACAAACCAATTTGTACTCCGCGCCTACTGCCACTAGTGCAGGCGGATTACGTTTAACAACAAGCCCGACAATAACTTTGGCTACTGTTACAGGATCGCGTCCCTTGCGTTCGTCACGCTCCATACGCGCAACGGACTTGTTCATACTGCGCTCGTATCCGCCGCTGTCGTCGGCAGACTTCTGTCGCGCGTCAGTAAAACCCGTTTTGGTGTCACCTGGCATTACGGCGCAAACGCGCACGCCGCTACCCTTCAACTCCAGTCGCAGTGCCTGCGTAAACATGTTTATTGCCGCCTTGCTTGCTGAATACGCCGTTTGGTAGGGTATCGGTACCACTGCGGCAACCGAGCTGACGTTGACAAGCGTGCCTTTGCTTTGTTTGAGATACGGCAGGGCAAGTCGCGCACACTCCATTGTTGCTAGCGTATTCAGGCGGAACAAGTTTTCCGTCTGTTGCGACGGAATATGCTCCACGGCGCCCGAAATCCCCATGCCTGCATTGTTGACAAACACGTCTATACGTCCGTCGTCGTCGACTATGTCGTCAAGTACTCTTTGTACTGCGGCATAGTCTGTAACGTCGCAGGCAACGCCGACAAAGGATCCGTCCGACGTACCGCGACGGGACAAACCGTAAACTTTACAACCCGTCTGCGCAAAATAACTTGCCGTAGCCAAACCGATGCCCGAGCTTGCGCCGATTACAACAACTACCTTGTTTAACTTTTTCATATGCGTCAAATCGTTTTATCTTCAAACGGCACGACAACTTTGTGTTTGCCGTCGGACAGAAAGTCTACTATTTTTTCGATGATTACGTTGTCGCGATTGGTGTACAACATGCCGTGCCCCACGTCGGGTAAAATGACAGTTTGCAGGTTAGTAAAGTTGTTTTGAATATACTCAACAGATGTTTTGGGCACCAACTCGTCAAGTTCGCCCCACAACAACAGAGCGTTTGTTCTGACGGGAGCGCACTCGTCAACCGCTTTACAAACAAGCTCCATCAGGTCGGCAAACACATTGAATGTGTGCAAATCGACACTCGGAAAGATACGCTTGATAGCAATACCTGCCGACACCATGCTGTTTTGCAATGCCCGGCGCAGTTCCTCGTTGCTGGCGGCACGTGCGTCGCGTTGTTTGAGCCACTGCGTGATGTAGCGGAAATAAAACTTGATCATGGCAATGGGGCTTGACAAGTTGAAGTACCTGTTGCTGGGCGACACCATTACCGCCTTGTTGACAGGTCGACGGGCAGACAAATAACTTGTCAGTGCGCCGCCCATACTGAAACCGACAACGTCCACACTGTCATGACGTGCGGCAAGTTCGTCGAAGCACTTAAGTATGCCCGTAACGGTAGCCTCGACGGTAAATTTGTCAAACGACTCGCCGTCGTTGTGCCCGGGTACCTTGTACGGTACGACTTCGTCATAAAACCCGAGATAGTCATACAGCCGCCCGAAGTCGTGTATGTCGGTCAAAAAACCGTGTATTGTCATTACTGCTTTGGACATGTCGTTCTCCTTGTCTGGTCGGCAACACAATATTTAAACGCAAATCTTTTTTATGACTGTTACCAAAAACTATTTGTTCGGGTATTGTATTGCCGTAATTGTTAATTATGCCCTTTTTTGCAAGGTAAAATCAACAAAAAAAACTGCAAAATATCGGATAAACAAGCAAATATTATACCGTAAGCATTGTTGTCCTGTAATAAAATCTACAATACGTATGCGGATTTTTGTTACCAAACAATTTCCGCTAAGCCGTGACTGCGCAAAAATGTATTGGCTTTGCTGAAATGCCTGCACCCGAAGAAACCGCTGTATGCCGACAGCGGACTAGGATGTGCCGCCGTAAGCACAAGATGATTGGGGTTGGTAAGCAGAGCGCGTTTTTCAAGCGCGTTGCGCCCCCACAACAGAAAAACAATAGGACGATTTTCGGCATTAAGTCCGGTAATCACCGCATCGGTAAATGTCTCCCAGCCCATTCCTCTGTGAGAATTCGGACTGCCTGCACGCACGGTAAGCACGGTGTTGAGCAACAACACTCCCTGTTTTGCCCAGGGAGTAAGATCGCCGCCGACAATTGCAGACGGACTGCCCGTGTCGTCGAGAATTTCCTTAAACATATTTTGCAAACTCTTGGGCACATCAACGCCTTGCGGCACGGAGAAACTCATACCCATTGCCTGGTGCGGATTGTAGTACGGATCCTGTCCGAGAATCACCACTTTTACTTTGTCAAACGGCGTTTGATCGAATGCGTTGAGTATCAACGGCTTTGGCGGATAGATTGTCTTTGTAGCGTATTCCTGCAATAAAAATTGTTTAAGCGCGACAAAGTACGGCTTTTTAAATTCGTCAAGGAACAGACTTTCCCATCCGTTGTAATTGCTTTTTATCATTGGTTTCTCCGATTTGTAAATAGACAAGCGCATATGCAAACATGCAAATTTTGTGCAGAAAAGGACAACATTCAATTTCTACTAAAAGTTTTAAAGGGCATGTATGGAGAAAAGTTTTTTTGCAAAAGACTCCTTTCCTCACAATGTTTTTTGCCAAAACTCCTACCAAAAACTACTTAACGCTGAATACGTACTCGGTTTTGGAGTAGAACTCTTCGCCCTTTTTAAGTACAGGCGACGGAAAATCGGGATTATTGATAGCGTCGGGGTATCCTTGCGTTTCCAGGCAGAAACCGGTGCGACGGTTGTACACATGATTGCCGGGAATATTGTTCATAAAGTTGCCGCTGTAAAACTGCACGCCGGGGCGATCGGTGTACACGTCCATAGTTATACCGCTGACAGGAGAATAAACAGTAGCTGCGTGTTCGCCGTTCAGACAATAGTTGTGGTCGTAGCCGCCGGCAATTTGCAATTGTTCGTCGTCGGCTTCGATGTCACGTCCGATAGCTTTAGGTGTGCGGAAGTCAAACGGCGTTCCATCGACAGGCGCAATGCCCGTGGGAATAAGATTCTTTTTGACCGTAACATAGCTGTCTGCGTAAAGTTGCATCACGTGGTCAAGCACATCGCCGTTGCCTTCGCCGTTCAGGTTGAAGTAAGCGTGGTTTGTGGGACTGAACACGGTGTCCCGATCGCAATGCGCAGTGTACTCGATGGCAAGGCGCGTACCCACCACCGTATATTTGACTGTAAGCGACAGCGTGCCTGGATACCCCTCTTCGCCGTCGGGAGAGACGAGCGAAAAAGTAACGCTGTCCTCGGTTGCGTCGACAATGTCAAACACCTTGGAGTTGAACCCGTGCTTGCCGCCATGCAAACTGCACAAGCCGTCGTTGTTGTACAGCGTGTACCGTTTACCGTCAAGCGTAAAACCGCCGCCGCTTATCCTATTGCCGCAACGCCCCACAACACTGCCCATGTAAGAGCCGTATTTGGCAAGACTTTCGGCATCGGGCATGCCAAGCGCGACATGCACGTCCAATGTACCGCTTACAGGTACGCTGATGTCACAAATAGTAGCTCCAAGTGTACAAAGCGTCACTTTTATTCCGTCGGATATGGTAACAAGTCCGATATCCGTGTTGTTGTATTTACCGAAACTGTTCATAATGTAAACCTCGTTAAACTGTGTATCGTCTATTGTTGTTGCCTTACAAATGCACGGACAAATTGCCTTTTAAGCGTAGTTGCCTAGTCTGCAGGTTTGTCTATTTGCTTTTGCATGCGCAACAGGTTGTTACGTTGTTTAAGTGTAGGACGCGGCGTATTGAGTACGTCAAGATAGCAATCCAGCAAATGGCAATGCGGCTCGCCGTAGAAAAACTGTCGCAAAGGCAACGATTCCTTAAACTTAACTCCGTCGGGCGTGTCGGTAGGTTTGACAATGCGGTCGTACAGCATTTTGCCAAAGCCCTTTCGCGGCAGATCGCCGACTGCCGTACTGACATTGTAGCCGTCGTGTTCCTGTGGGAATGCCTTGCCGTACAATGCGGCGAATTGGCGCATCGACGGATCGATTGGATCGTAGTAATGCGGCAATTCCGCCCTGCGGTCAACCGTGTCGTTTACGCCGTCCACCGTCAGTTGCAGGCAAAAACGATCGTCGTTCACATTGCTGCCTACGGTCAACAAATATCTGCCGCCGTTGGTAACAAAAGCGTTCTTGTCGGTGTCAAAATGCGCAAGGTCACTTGCTTTGATTTCAATCGCGACGTCACGAGACTTGCCGGGATTGACGACAACCTTTTTAAATGCGATAAGATTCTTTTTAGCGTTGAAATCGCGACTGTCAAGGTTGGTTGCGTACACCTGCACAACTTCAGCGCACTTGTAATCGCCGTTGTTGCTCAGGTGAAGTTGAATTTTCGTTTTGCCCTTGGTTGTGCCGATTTTACTCGTAGACAGAGTTGGCGTCGACCACTCCGCATCGGTGTAGCCCAATCCTAAACCGAACGGAAAAGCCACTTCCGTGCCGACCGTTGTGTAGTAACGGTATCCGACAAATATACTTTCGCGGTAGTACGAAGCGTGGTAATCGGTGCCGTAGTCCGACAACGTAGGCGGCATGGTGTTCGGCCATGTTTCCGCAAGACGTCCCTGCGGCGGCGTAATGCCGTACAACACATCGAACAGCGCCGAACCTGAAGCCTGACCGCCGTAGTAGTCGATGACAATCGACTTGACAGAATTGCGCCACGACGTATCGACAGGTGCGCCGCAACTGACAACGACAATTACATTGCCATTGACCGCTGTAACGGCATCAAGCAGTTTAAGCTGTCCTTCGGGCAAAGTCCAGGTGCGATCCCAGCCTTCGGTCTCGCTGACGGAGCCGAGCAAAACCACCACTTTGTCGCAGTTTTTTGCATACGTACAAGCTTTTTCAATCAATTCATCGCTTGTCGAACCGTCCTCGGCGTACCCTTCGGCGTAGCAGCAATCAATCTTTTTGGCGGTAACGGCGTCATACAACGTGTCAACCTTGGTGCTATTTACGCATGCGCTACCACCGCCCTGATATGCCGAGTGTTGTGCCAATCTGCCTACAAGCGCGATTTTTTCATTGACGTTTAGTGGCAACAAACCGCAACTGTTCTTCACAAGCACTGCCGTTTCGGCGGCAATTTTGCGAGCAAGCTTATGTTGCTTGTCAAGGTCGACAGTCGCGCGTTCGCCGTCATAGTGTGTGGCGGCAAGTTGCAAAACACGCCTTACGGCTTCGTCCAATTCGTGCTCGTCAAGATTGTCGCTTTGCCAAGCTTTGGCAACAAGGTCGGTACGGTTTTGAGGCATTTCCAGGTTAAGACCTGCTTTGATACCTTCAACTCGGTCGTGAGTTGCGCCCCAGTCGGAGATGGTCGTTCCGTTATACCCCCACTCGCCACGCAAAATGTCGGTAAGCAGACGTTTGTTTTCCGAGCAGTACACGCCGTTAAGTTTGTTGTACGCACACATCACGGCATGCGGACGAGCTTCGGTAACCACGCGACGAAACGCTTCAAGGTAAATTTCCCGCAAGGCGCGTTCGTCAATCACACTATCCGACACAAGTCTGCCGTACTCGGTGCTGTTGGCGGCAAAGTGCTTCAAACACGCTTCCATGCCCGTACTCTGCACGCCGTTAACGTACGCCGCCCCCATAATACCTGCCACAAGCGGATCTTCGCTGAAATACTCGAAGTTTCTTCCGCACAGCGGACTGCGTTTGATGTTGACACCCGGAGCAAGCAACAAGTCCTCGCCTTTCGCGCGAGCATACTCGGCAATTGCCTTGGCTGCGTCAAACGCCGTATCGGGGTCGAAGCTACAAGACAGGCGCGACGGTGACGGAAAGCATACGGCAGGCGGAGTTACGCCGCCACGCTCGGCACGCAAACCGCACGGTCCGTCGGACATTGCGCACGAGGGGACGCCCAGTCTGTCTACTTCGGCAGTATTCCAGGCGCCGCGACCCGTGGTAAGAGAAATTTTTTCTTCTACTGTCAGTTGTGTTATTATTTCGTCTATGTTCATAATTCTTTAGCGATTCGGTTAATTTCTGTGGAGCAAAACCTTTTCATGCCTCTCTTCCAAAAACTTTGAGGTATAACGTGGTTGTAAACGCGGCGTTACTTCTTCCTTACATACTCGATAAAATCGTTCAGTTCGATGGCACCGCGGTTCAGGTCAAAAAACTTACTGTTGTATTTGTCCGCCATAAGGCACGCAAGCATAATCATATATTTGCATGCCGCTTCGCTGACAAGACACTCCATAAAGGGCAACGTTTCCTTAAACACTATGCGATTGTTCTTTGTGTCGTAATCGAAGTTCCCTACAAGCATAGAGATGTTTACTTCGCACACGGCACGCGTAAAAATGTCGAGCTTACTTTCCTTGATTTCAAAAGGCAACGGAGAATGAATAAATATGCATGGTTTGTCGGGGTCGATACCTATAAACAAAGGTATCGCCATGTTGTCGCCCTTGGCACTGGTAGCAATCAGAAACTCTTCCTTGACGTCATACTTCCATTGGATGTGGTCCAACGTTGCCTTTATCGTGTCAAAACATGCCTTTGCTTCATATTGATCTGCCATTGTAGTCACCTACCTTTTTAAATTAAGTTGCGGAAAAACGACGGTCAACATCATCTTGAAGTTGTCCTCGCCGTACACCGCATGGGGATGGTTTGCAGGCATAACAATGCTGTCGCCTTGGTGCAAAATATAGCTTTCGCGGTCTATTTCCACACGTCCCACGCCGTCGAGACATACGACAAATGCGTCGCCGTTACTTTCGTGCGTGCTGATAAACTCGCCTTTCCAAAAGCTGAACAGCGTAATACCTACGCTTGTGCTTTGTACAAGTGTTTTGCTGACTATCTGCCCTTGCTGATAGGCAACTTCGTCTTTGAGCGCCAGCACCTTGGCGTGTTCGATATTTTTTAGAATCATGGTTTTTTACCTCACGATACAATTGTTGATACACAGTTATTCTACGT
>CAKQXG010000014.1 GCA_934281515.1 uncultured Clostridia bacterium
TAGCCTCTTGTAGTAGATTTTTACCTTTGTTGCACAAATTGTAACAACAAAACCCGAAATAAAGCTGAAACGCAAGTGGTTTGCGCCGACAAATACATTGATTATTCGTGTGATTGGCATCCGTCTTTGTCGCCACACTCTTCGCAACGTCCGTCGGTGCAGTTCTGACAAATAGGCGGCTCAACGTTTTGTACCTGCAATGTGGCGGTAGCCTGTCTGTTGATAACGCGCCCCACGCCCACCACCGTACAATTATCGGGGACGTCTTTCAGCACCACGCTGTTTGCGCCCACCTTTACGTTGTTGCCTATGGTGATGTTGCCCAGTATCTTTGCGCCCGCTCCCACGACAACGTTATTAAGCAATGTCGGGTGACGTTTGTTGTGTTCCTTGCCGGTGCCGCCAAGGGTTGCGTTTTGATAAATAGTACAGTCGTCTCCGATTACGGCGGTTTCACCTATTACAACTCCCGCGCCGTGGTCGATAAACAAATTTTTGCCTATCTTTGCCGCGGGGTGAATCTCGATGCCTGTAAAGAACCTGCACAACATACTAAGCCACGTTGCCAGAAAGCGCAAATGTATTACGTAAAAAAAGTGTGCCACTCTGTGCCAAATCAACGCATGCACACCGGGATAAAACAAAAAAATCTCCAATGCGCATCGTGCGGCAGGGTCGCGATTTTTAATTGACTTGAAAAAGCCCACCTTTTTGTCCATAAACGGCTTCCTTGTGCAATAGTTGACGTACTGTCATATATTATACATTGCTTTGGTAAAAAAATCAACTTTTTAACACGCATAACTGCAACATACATGCAATTTGTACCCTGTTTTTGCCGTAAAACGTCGATAATAAGATTCGGGAGTATGCCAAAGCTTGCTATCGTGATTCTTTTTGTAGCGGTATGTCTGCAAGTATGCGCCCGATCAAGCCTTGATTTGCTCCCGAAATAGTCCTATTACAAGCCCCAGTAATTCTTAGTTGTTTGCCACAAGCTTTGGTAGTCGGTCAAGCCGTTGTACGCTGCGGCAGGAGTCAATCCTTTGCCGTGCAAGTTGTTTGTATGGTTGCTGTCGGCAGGAGTGTAGTACTTGTCGACAGTGTAGTACACTGCCCATGGCATGTTGACAACCATGCCGTTGTTGAGTGTGACATTCTGACTGTACTTGGTCAACTCCTTGATGGTTTGGGCAATGCCCTTGCCATAAGTCGTGGTACCCATTTGTTCGACAACGCCGTAATCCTTCAATGCGCCCGTGACAAGTTCGCTTGCCGAGGCACTGCCGCCGTCCGTCCACACCACTATGCTTTTGTTTGTGCCGCTTGTATCAAACGTGCCGTCGGTAAAGTAGTTGGTGTTGACGTAGTTGTCGTAGAAGTCTTTTACTTCGGTATTACTGTAATAGTTTGTAGCATTACCTTTGTTGTCGACAAGAGTAGTCATCAGGAACTTATTTGTAAAGGTGTTTTGCACGCCTTTAAGTCCGGCAAAGTTGTAGGTAAGACGTCCGGCAAGGTTGGTTGCATACAGCACGTTGCCGCCGGGGTTGCCCTTGAGGTCAAGCACAAGCTTGTTGCAACCGCTAGCCTTAAACAACTTCATAACTTCGACAAACTCGCTGTCGACATTGTCCGTTTCGTCACCGCTGAACTCTGTCAGGCGCACGTAACCTACGCCGTCGGGCAACATGTCCAGATGTCTGTACGCATATGCCGAAGTCGCCGTTTCCCAATGGTAAATTTCGTTGCCGCTACTGTCCTTGGGACTGAGGTTTACGGTGTTTACGCCAAGGTTGGTGTGGTCTCTGCCAAAGTAGTATTCTACGTAATTGAGCGTGTTGACATTGTCGTTTTCGGACGAAACGCCGCGCCACAAATCAACGTCGATTGTTTTGCCGTTGCGCAGTACGCCGAACCTTGCGCCGCGCAAACAGCTCATGATATCTTCCACCTGCGCCGTTGTGTAGTCGGCAAGTATCACCTCTGTTGTGCCGCCTGCCACAATGGTACCGAGCAAGGTTTGCGCTCCGTTACGCACCGAACAAACATTTTTTTCAATATTGCCGTCACCGGGGACTTCGGGTCCGTCGGTCAGCGTAAACTTGTACACGATGTCGCCTTCCTGCAAACGTCCGTACGCCGCGCCGTCGGTTACGACGCTGCTTACCGACAATCCCAAGCCTTCGATTTGACTGAATTGTATACCGAACAACCCGTCAAACGGCGATTTTACCACATTTGCACTTGCGCCGTAGGTGTAGACGGCGTATTGTTCGGGGCTCATCAGGCGGCTGTACTTGTCGCCGAGCGTTTGCAACATTGCGGTACCTGCCGCGGCAATGGCGGCGTTTTTCGCCGCTTGCGACCAACCGTTTTTACCCTTGTAGTTCGCCATATCCGTCGGATACAAGTCGTTGTCGATGGTATTCATGACCTGTTCCAGTATCCACAGCTCGTCGGTAGCGTTGCTGCTTACAGACGGCTGAAACAGTGCGCACAGAAACCATCCCATTGCCATACACAGCACCACGCCCAGACAAACAAGGGAAATAAGCCATCCTTTTCTGTTTTTGGTTTTGGTCGGCGTCGGATTTGCCTGATAACTGTTCCAACTGTCAAACAACGGGTTAGGTTCACTGTTTTGTTGTGAGTTCCGACGATTACTTTCGTCTTGTCGCTCGACCCGTTCAAATTCCTCATCGAAAAAATCTTTGTTGTCCATTGTTGCTCCTTTTCGTAAAAGCCGATAACACGGCGCCATTATTCATAACGCCGTATTACCGTATCCAATCATCTTCTATTATATACAATACAAAGCTGAAATAACAATTGAAAAGCGCGCGAATGTCGCAACGACTTGTCCGAGTTACGCTTTTGAAAGGTACAACGTCACTTTTGCGCCGTTTACGTCGATTTCCTTGGTAAACTTACCGCTTGTCGCAGGCAAAACGCTGTCGGCAAGAGTACCTGCGGCGATGTCGGCGGCGTGTTTTGCAATGACGTCGGCAATTTCGCCGTCGGCGGCATAACCGATGTTGATGTGGTCGGTAACCACAAAGTCGCACTCCTTGCGCATAGCCTGTATCTTGGACACGATTTCACGCACGTGACCTTCTTCTACAAGACTGTCTGTAAGCGTTACGTCAAGCGCAACGGTGTCGCCATGGTCGGACACAACGGAGTAGCCCTCTTTGTTGGCGGAACTTATCAGCATGTCGGCTTCGGTCAGATCAACCTGTTGGCCGTCGATGTCAAAACTGAACACGCCGCCTGCGCGAACCGTTTCCACCACTTCACGTGCCTTTTCGTGCAGGTCGGCAAGTCTTTCCTTAATCCTGCCCAATATCTTGCCGTACTTGGGACCGACCGTCCTCATTTGCGGTTTGATCTGGTAGTCGGCAAATCCGTCGGCAGACAGCACCGTAAGCACTTCCTTGACGTTAAGCTCGCTCTTAACGATGTCCTTCATCTCTTCGTCGAACGGCGTTTGCGTAGCCACGTACATGCGTGCAAGGGGCTGACGGTTTTTGACATTGGCGGCGTTACGCGCACTGCGTCCCAGCACCACTATATCCAACACCTTTTCCATAGTGACGTTGAGTGCGGTGTTTATCAAACTGTCGTCGGCCTTAGGGAAGTCGCACAGATGCACCGAACGAGGTGCGTCCTTAAAGAAGTTTGCCGTAATGTTTTGGTAAATGCTTTCGGTTACAAACGGAACAAAGGGCGCGGCAACCTTGATCAAGGTGTCAAGCGCAGTGTACAACGTCACAAATGCAGCTTGTTTATCCTCCGTCCAGTCGTGTCCCCAGTAGCGTTCGCGACAACGGCGCACATACCAATTGCTCAGCATATCGGTAAAGTGCTCTATTGCGCGTGCGCTGTCGGTGATTTCGTAGTTGGCAAGTCCCTTGTCTACCGTCTTGACAAGTTGATTGACTTCGCTAAGCAACCACTTGTCCATAAGTGACAGTTTGCAGTCTTTAATACTGTATTTGGACGGGTCGAAGTTGTCTATGTCGGCATAAAGCACGTAAAACGCATAGGTGTTCCACAACGTACCGAGGAAGCGGCGTTGCGTTTCCGACACGGCTTCGTCGTAGTAGCGCGACGGCAGCCACGGCGCCGAACTTGTGTAGAAGTACCACCTTACGGCGTCTGCGCCCTGTTTGTTGAAACTGTCCCACGGATCCACAACGTTGCCCTTGTGTTTGCTCATCTTGATGCCGTGTTCGTCGCCTACCAGCCCCAACACAAGACAGTTTTTGAACGGTGCCTTGCCAAACAGCAATGTGGACACGGCCATAAGGGTGTAGAACCAACCGCGCGTTTGATCCTGCGCTTCGCTAATAAAGTCGGCAGGGAAGTTTTTCTCAAACAATTCCTTGTTTTCAAACGGGTAATGGAATTGCGCATAGGGCATACTGCCGCTGTCGAACCAACAGTCGATGACCTCGGGCGTACGCACGTATGTGCCGCCGCACTCGCACTGCCATGTGCAGTCGTCGATAAACGGACGGTGCAGTTCGATATCCTCGCTGCAACCGCACTTCTCGGCAAGTTCCTTACGGCTGCCGACAACATGCACCTTACCGCACTTATTGCATATCCACACTGGCAGCGGCGTACCCCAGTATCTGTCGCGAGATATACCCCAGTCGATGACGTTTTCAAGGAAGTTGCCCATACGTCCCGTACCGATTGTCGGCGGAATCCAATTGATGCTACTGTTGACTTCCAACAGTTTATCCTTGACTGCAGTCATCTTGATAAACCACGACTTACGCGCGTAGTAAATCAGCGGTGTGTCACAACGCCAGCAATGCGGATAGCTGTGTTCGTACACGGGAGCCGACAACAACAAACCGCGCTTTTTAAGGTCGCCGATAATCATCTTGTCGGCGTCTTTGCAAAACACGCCCGTCAACTCGTCGCAACCGTCGACAAACTTGCCATCCTCGCCTACAAGTTGCACCAAAGGCAAATTGTATCTACGGCCGACGTTGGCGTCGTCCTCACCGAAGGCGGGCGCAATATGCACGATACCCGTACCATCGGTAAGAGTTACGTAGCCGTCGTTGGTAACGTAGTAGCAGTCCTTGTCGGGGTGCGCATAGGTGTACAACGGTTTGTAATGCATGCCCTCGAACTCGCAACCTTTGTGATGTGCAACAACAGTATACGTACCTTCTTCGAAGTGCTTGCAAACAAGCTCCTTGGCAAGAATGTAGTTGCAGTTGTCGGCGTCTACATGTATTGTTACGTAGTCAAAATCGGCATTCATGCACAGCGCAACGTTACTGGGCAATGTCCAGGGCGTTGTCGTCCATGCCAAAAAATACGTGTCGGGTTGGTCGACAAGTTGAAACTTGGCAACCGCGCTACGTTCCTTGACGTCCTTGTAGCCTTGCGCTACTTCGTGGCTGGACAATGCCGTGCCGCAACGGGGGCAGTAAGGTACGATTTTGAAACCTTTGTATAACAGTCCCATATCGTAAATCTTCTTAAGCGCCCACCACTCCGACTCTATATAATTGTTGTCGTATGTGACGTAAGGGTGTTCCATATCCACCCAGTAACCGACGCGCTCGGACAGACGTTCCCACTCGCCTTCGTACTTCCACACCGACTCTTTGCACTTCTCGACAAACGGCTCGATGCCGTATGCCTCAATTTGTTTTTTGCCGTTGATGCCGAGTAGCTTTTCTACTTCCAGCTCGACGGGCAGACCGTGGGTATCCCAGCCTGCCTTGCGCAGAACGTTTTTGCCTTTCATCACCTGATAACGGGGAATAAGGTCCTTGATACTGCGCGTCAGAACATGACCGATGTGCGGTTTGCCGTTGGCTGTCGGCGGTCCGTCGTAGAAGGTAAAGGTGCCGTCGCCCTTTGCCATGGTTTGTTCAAAGATTTTGTTTTCTTTCCAGAATTTAAGCACGTCAAGCTCGCGCCCGACAAAATTCATGGAGCTGTCAACCTTCTTGTACTTGCTCATAATATCTCCTTGTAAATGTTGTTATTTATATTTTTAGATAGGCTACGTGGGGAGAAACCTTTTCGTCGAAAAGCGTTTCTCCCCACACCCCTTTTCCCAAAGCTTTGGGTAAACGGGGGGGGGATAGGTAGGCAATAATCGCTTTAGCTTGCAAATAATGTAGTCGATATAACGTCAACACTACTGTATACACGCCGCATGAAAGTTGTACAAACTTCAAGTTGCGTGGCAACGGTTCGCTGCGTTTATGTCCGAGTACGCCCGTGCATAAAAAAATCGCCCCTTAGCAAAAAAGGGCGAATTGTATCGCGGTACCACCTTTATTCGCGGACTAGCCGCCTTGTTTGTCGCATTACGGAGCGCAACCGTACCGCCTACTTACCCACAAAACCCAGTTAGTGCAACTTTGTGCGATGTTCAACGGTCTACTCGCAGGGTGATGGCTTACGGGCAAACAGTCGCGCCTTGCACCAAACGGCACGCTCTCTAAGCAATTTGTATCCGCAGTCTTGTCCCTACTCAAACGTATTTGTATATTGTTGCCTACATTCTACCAAATTTTACACCGATTGGCAAGCAATTTTTGCACTACTTCGACACTTTTCGTAAGCTTTTTGCCAATCACACACATCCTATATAAAAAATTTCAAGATATATTGACAATGTTTTAGTAATATGGTAAAATTAGAAAAAATGAGCCACAAATATAAAAAAAATTGCACTAACTTTAACTCTGGTTTAGATTAGGGATGGCTCTGAATCCGCCAATTGTAAAAACTCTGCGACTCCAATTTTTCCGCTTCTCCCACACCTATACCTATTCCGAAACCCCCGCCGCCGGCACTCTTGCTCTTCCCCCATCGATAAGTGTTTGCCACAAAGCTACTTGTACGAGCTGCGGAATATCTCACTACGAGGCTCACAATTATATCCGAGAAGGAAACTACATGGTTTGTAGCGGCTGCAGATACGTTTTCCCCACACCCGTAAACAACAACGGTGATATACTACAATAAGGAGGAATTGACATGAAAAAGCTTACCGTTTTTCTTCTGGCAATTATTTTTTGTTGCACAAACATATTGTTTTTTGCCTGTAAAGACGACAACCCGCAGAACGACAACAAAATACTCATCACCGACGAACCCGACGGATACACCGAACCTATATTTGACGTAATGACCGCCGATTACACACAACCGTCGTTGACAGACGAACAAATGTACAAGACGGTGTTTGAAACACGATCACAAAAGTATCTTGATGTCACAACCATGCCCGACCCCGACTGCACCAAGGGTGAAGCCGTATTTGTAATGATGAGTCTGGAATCGTCGACAATGCAGGGCGATACTATTACGAGTACCTACGGCTTCGATTATGGTTATTTGTGTCACGACATTTCAACGCAAATAACCATTGACACGGCTTACGACAGATTTACCATCACCCAGTCGACAAACGACCAGCGAACGGACAAGAGTTATCCGGTAAACAATCGTTATTGGCAACAGTACTTTTCCGTAATGCTAGACAACGAGCGATTTGACGACGCTCTCGCCGACGACTACAAAGGGATTGTGTTCACAAAGATTTACGACAGTACAACCGAACGAACCTACACTTTCTGGGAGGACGGAAAGATAACCACCATTGTAGACAACAAAACAATGGTGGGTGACAAACTTGTTGACTCGCCCAAAATACGCTTGGTTTCGTTCTTGTTTAAGCAATTGGAAAAGTGCGATGCAGACATTTTCATAAGCGACAAAACAAGCATTTCCACGCCATTTGCTGCGCCGATAAAACTACACTACAACGGAAAAATCGCCCAATTAAATGCCGACGACATAAACAATTTGTTGAAAGTGAAACCGAATCAGTCGGTCGAACACACAAAAGACTTAAATCGCCTCTTTTTTAAGGACAAAGATTATGCATTCTTCTTCAGAAATGACAACAAAGACGGTCCAAAATACGTAATTACGTCCGACGGAACACTGTACTACACAAATTTTTGCGTTGTCGACGAAACGCTACTTAATTCGACCAAATTGACAGGTTACCAACTACAAATTACGTACTCGTACAAAAATGTATTTGACTTTGGCAAGATAAAAGACCTGTTCAAATAGCCACAACTTCTCAAAAACATAAAGCGTCAAAGCTGCAAATGCTTTGGCGTTTTCTTTTAGGGTATGACCATTGTTACAACCATCATGCATAAATAACATATGGTGTTTGCAATTGCTCAAAACAGCGTTTGCTCTTCTATATCCGTCTTGCGAAATATCATCACGCGAGTACGACACCAAAACGCAACTGCACAACAAAAACCCGACCTACGGTATAAAGCCGTGGTCGGGTTTTCGATTATTCCTTGGGTTTGATTTTGTGTTGCGTACCGTCCGGATCTACAATATAGGTGTTGTCCAGCGTTTGCAACACGCCTTGTCGCCACTCCTTGATGTACTCGTCACGCAAACGAAATTGTTCTTCCTTTTCCTCTGCGGTCAAGCCTTCTGCAGTCTTGGACTTGTGCGCCAAAAAATTGATACGTTCTATTTTTTCCTTGTCCATAATGTTCTCCTTCGCATATCGGCGTCGTTGTTTTCGGCACGAATATGCAGGTGTAAAAAACAGACCGCGGCACAAAACCGCGGTCGTATTTTCAAAATACTGCGCATTTGCAGTTGGCAGTACATGCCGAAACGGGATCCCGACAGGTGGCTACTCCAAAGCTACCTCGTGGCACACGCTCATGCTGCTTAGTGCTGCTGTGTTCCCACCCTGACACGGTTCACAGAGTCACGTTGCACAAGACCTTGGTATCAACACTCCTTGACGATTCACGGCTTTCCACACATAAAACCGCCTGCAACATTCAGCCCTACTGTAGCGGATTGTAGGCGACAGGGCACCGCTAGCTCCCCGCCTAGCGCAGTGCATACATTATACAGCACCGTCTCAAAAAAAGCAAGCGTTTGAGCCAAAAAATCGCTTTTACCGCAAATATGCTCCCAAACAACGACTAATTTAGCGTGTATTCGCTGTTGAGACCGCGCTAACTATGCTTATCAAAAATAGACTAATCTACAAAAGATTATTTGTTTTCTTGTCTTGACTACTTGCTTAAAGCGTGATAGAATAATTGAGTTAGTAAACTCTACGAGGGACAAATGGACGTAAAAACATTTTTTGACAACCTGGCGCCCGTTTGGGACAGTCGTGAAACCTGTACCGAGCAACAACTTCGCCCGTTCGTGGAACGTTGCGGAGCCAAGCCCGGCGACAGAGTACTTGATTTGGGGTGCGGCACGGGGATAATCAGCGGTATACTGCGCGACATGGGTTGCACTGTCACCGCAATGGACATCTCCGACCAAATGATTGCCATTGCCCGTGAAAAATACGGACAAAACAGCGGAATAGACTTTGTTTGCCAAGATTTTTACGCCTACAACGGTGAAAAATTTGACTGTGTTGTAGTGTTTAACGCTTATCCGCACTTCACCGACAGAGGCGCATTTGCAAACAAACTGTACAATGTACTTAACGACGGCGGTTGTTTTGCCATAATGCACAACATAGGCAGAACGACTCTGGCCGCCCACCACAGCGGCACGGGTAACATATCTGTCGAACCGCTACCGATACAAAGAGAAATGCTCTATTTTACCGACAAATTCGACATCGTATGCGCCGAAGACGACGAAACACACTACTTACTGCAAGGAATACGCAAATGACAAACAACAATACCGCCGCGACGCGTACGCACGGCACACTCAAAAACCTGATACTGACTGCATTCTTTTCGGCAATGTGCCTGGTACTGCCGATGGCATTCCACGCCGTACCAAGGGGCGGATTGATATTCTGCCCCATGCAAATACCCGTGCTACTGTGTGCGTTTGCCTGCGGTTGGAGCTACGCCCTGGCAACGGCAGCCATAGGTCCGACAATATCCTTCCTTGCAACGAGCATGCCGGACGCCGCTACACTGCCGTCGATGATCATCGAACTGGCTGTATACGCATTGACAATCGGCTTTTTGATGAAGGTCGTCCGCACAGGCAGTGTATATGCCGACATGTACATTGCGCTTGTTACGGCAATGATACTCGGCAGAGTTGTCGGGGGTATAGTAAAAGCGTTATTTTTTGTAAAAGGCTACACAATTGCCGCGTGGGCAACCGCCTACTTTGCGACAGGTTTGCCGGGCATTATCCTACACCTTGCGCTGGTCCCCAACGTGATATTTGCCCTGACAAAAATGCACCTATTGCCCGAAAGATACCCCAAAGAAGCCGCCACGGATGTCGAGAGTGATAAAAACAACTAATACGACAACAGCAAAAACGCTATCTGACGATTGAGCGCAAACTCAATCGTTTTTTTCATACAATAAAAAGTCTCTGCATTGCACATGCAGAGACTTTTTTGTAAGGATAAATGTTTTTATTGTCATTTCCTGACATTATTATTTTGCATAGCACAAGTTCTTAGGGGCACGAAGCGCGCATTGATTAAAAATATGTCAAATTGACTTATTAAACTTGATAACAGGCACCTCGTAACTATCGCCCCGAAGTGTCTTTTACCCAAAGGAGTATTCCACAAAAAACTACCAAATCTTTGCACTATCCTTGTAGTTGTTTCTTGTTGTACTGCAACATGTACAAATTGTAGTAGCGCCCCTTGGCACGCAACAGTTCGGCGTGGGTACCCTGTTCCACGATCTCGCCGTGCGACAGCACGATTATGTTGTCGGCATGTTGTATCGTGCTGAGCCTGTGCGCAACAATCAGCATAGTGCCGACATTCATCATTTTGTCAAGACTGTCCTGTATCAACAACTCGGTTTCGGTGTCGATGTTGGCGGTAGCTTCGTCAAGTATCATCACTTCGGGACGGTGAATAATTGTCCGTGCAAAACTCAACAATTGTCGTTGCCCTGCGCTGAAATTGTTGCCGCGCTCGCGCACTTCTTCGTCAAGTCCGTCGCTCAATCTGTCGATAAACTTGTCGGCGTTGACGTACTCGCATGCACGTCGCACTTCCTCGTCGGTAAACTCGTCACGCAATACAATGTTACTGCGTATGGTGCCAGCAAACAGAAATACATCCTGCAACATCTGCCCGAAGTGTCGGCGCAGGCTTGCGATTTTGTAGTTGCGTATGTCCACGCCGTCAAGCAATATCTCACCCTTTTGTATATCATAGTTGCGGCATAGTAAAGATAAAATAGTCGTTTTGCCACTGCCCGTCGCGCCGACAAAGGCAACCGTATCACGCGCATTGACGTGGAAACTGACGTCACGCAACACCCAATGCTCGTCGTTGTAGGCAAACCACACGTGACGAAACTCTATCTCGCCGCGCACTTCGTCCACGTCCACCGCGTCGGGTAGATCCACAACCTGCGGTGCAATGTCCATGATCGTAAAAATCTTTTCCGCACTGGCAAGCGCAGATTGCAACCTGTGGAACTGCTCCGCTAAGCCGATAATGGGGTTGAAAAACTTGCTGATGTACATATAAAACGCAACAATGGTCGCCGCGTCCACCACCTGCCCCAGGAAGGGTACGCCCTCGATGGCGTTGAGGCTGCCAAGGTACAGCAGGCACAGCACCGACGATATGTACAACATGTTGACAAGCGGACGGAAGATACCGAACACAAGTATTTGTCCGCGTTGGGCGCGGTACAGTTTTTTGTTGCGTTGGTCGAACTCCGCCATTTTGCGGTTTTCGCGATTGAATATCTGCGTTATCTTGATACCCGACAAATTTTCCGACAGATAAGTGTTTATGTCGGTGGTACCATTCTTTACCTGTCTGTACGCACGTCGGCTAAACTTGCGGAATATGACGGTAAACAATACGATAAACGGCACAAAACACAACACCATCAGCGTAAGCATGTAATTGACGCACAACATTGCCACAAACACGCCGCCGATAACCATAAAGTTTTTGACAAGGTTTGCCAACATACCCGTAAACATCTGCGACACCGAAGCCGTGTCGTTGCTTACACGCGTAACAAGCGTGCCGACGGGTATCTCCGCCAGTTGGGCATGAGACAGACTTTCGATGTGGGCAAATGCATCCTCGCGCAATGCCGAGACAATCTTCTGCCCCGTTTTTTGCAACACCACCAGTTGCACGTAACCGCAAGCAAGCGACACTACCAAAATACTTGCGTACAGCGCAACGCGCAACAGAAGGTCGCTCATTGCAAAGGATTGGTTTTCTATCAGCCGCTCAACGTCGGCAAGGATCAGCGGCGCTACAACGTCGTAGGTAATTGCCACAATCATACACGCAAACACAAGCACAAAATTGCCTATGTATGGGCGAGCGTAGACAAACAGCCTGCGGAAAATCTCGCCGTCGGACATGTTGCGGTCAAACTGCATCGATTCCTTTTTGTTCTTCACCGAGGCGTACACCAGCACTAGCACCAGTGCCGCCGCCCCGACAATTGCGCCGACAATCAGCAAGGGAAGGTATTTGTTCATGCGTTGCCCTCCTCTTCGTCAAGTCGTTGCAACTCCACCATGCGGCGATACTCTGCCGAGCGTGCAAGCAATTCTTCGTGTGTGCCCACATCGGCAACTCTGCCGTTGTCAAGGTAGACAATTTTGTCTAGTCCCTGCACCGTGGACACGCGATGCGCCACAAGCAATGTAGTCTTGCCCTTACGCGTTTGGGCAAGGTTGGACAGTATTACGCGTTCGGTGTCGGTATCCACCGCCGATACGCTGTCGTCAAGTATCAATATTTCGGCGTTCTTCATCAAGGCGCGAGCAATGGAAATACGTTGTTTTTGTCCGCCCGAAACCGTAACGCCGCGTTCGCCGAGTACGGTGTCGTAGCCGTCGTCAAACTCGACAATGTTGTCGTCAACGTCGCTCAGTACCGCCGCTTGCCTGACAAGCGCCCGATCAGGCTCGTCGCAAGCAAAACCGATGTTGTTGGCAATCGTGTCGGAAAACAAAAAGTTGTCCTGCGGTACGTATGCGCAATGGTCGCGAAGGCTGTGTATTGTAATGTCGTTGACATCCTTGTTATCCACAAACAGCGTGCCGTCGGGTACGTTGTAACAGCGAAGTATCAGGTCGGCGATGGTAGTTTTGCCACAACCCGTTTTGCCTACAATACCCACCGATTCGCCTGCATTTACCACAAAACTGACGTCTTGCAGTGCGTCGTAGTCGCCGTCGGGGTAGCGGAATGTAAGGTGTCTGAACTCGATTTTGCCGTTGACTGTTGTCACGTCGTCGACATTGGGTTTGTCCGCAACTTCTACAGACGCGTCCAGTAGCTCCGACACACGTTTCAGACTTGCATGACCGCGACTGCTCATTTCGATAAGCTCGGTAATAGACATCACCGGCCAGATGATGGAATTAAAGTAGCCGATGTATTCCATCAACTCGCCTGCATCAAACTTGCCCTCGTGCACAAGGTAGCCGCCATAGCCGATAATTACGCAAATGACCGACTCGACAAACAGTGTGACAAGAGTGTTGAGCAGTGCGCTTGCTTTGACAAACGCCACGTTGGCGTCCTCGTTGTTTTTGTTGAGTCGCTTAAAAGCAAGCAACTCCTTAAATTCCTTGACGAACGCCTTGATGACGGCAATACCCGAAAAACTTTCCTGCGCAAAGTCCGACAAATCGCTGAACGCTTTTTGTCGTTCGTCCCACTTCGCCTCCATGTAATGCCCTACAACAACGCCTGCGGCAAACATAAAGCCCATTGGTATAAGGGACAGCAATGTCAGCACCCAATCCATAGCGAACATTTTGTACAGGCACATACCGCCAAGTACCGCCGCGTCGGCAAGCATCAGCACGCCGCTACCGAAGCAGTCCTGCACGGTTTCCAGATCGTTGGTAAACAGCGACATCAAGTTGCCCACTTTGTTGCGTTGGTAGTAACTGACCGATAAGTTTTTGGCACGGTCAAACATTTCGCGGCGCAAATCTCTTTCCACCTTGATGGACGAACCGAAGAAACCGATACGCCACAAAAAACGTCCGCTGACCATTGCCAGAATGATAAACACCATCGGCAAGCAAATGTTACGGAACAAAAAATCAATGTCGAACGGCACGACTTCACCGTCAAGCACCACTTCGCCGTTTTTGACGCCGTTTATTACCATGCGGTACAACTCCGGGATAAGCAGCGAAAAATAGTCCACGGCAACAAGCGCGGCAATGCCCAGCAGCAGCCACAAACCGTATTTTATGTAATATTTATTTATGTGCTTTCCTATAACCATACACATATGTTACCACACAATCTTTTTTGAATCAATTACTTTTGATAGTTTTTGGGGATTTTGGGAGAAATTCGAAAATTTTTGGAGATATTTGCGGGGGGGGGGAAGGAAAACTTTTTGAAAAAGCCCCCCTACCCTAACCTTACAAATCTTTTAAGTAAGATTGCTACGCAAAAATTTTTAATGTAAAACAATTGACAAATAAAAACGAAAGGAATAAACTGTGTATATGGTAGATACACAGTTTGGGTGAGATATGATAATACGCTCTTAAACCGAGTTACTTTTACTAAATGTCAATGCTTGATTGTATGCAAAAAAATTTTGCATAGTCACGTTTTGCAACGAAGTACACCCATCGTCTACCGTAACAATACTTTACTCAAGATTTTTGGAAAGGGGTTCGGGGAGAACGCTTTTTGCAAAAAAAAGGTTCTCCCCGAAAATCTCCCTTAAACATAAATAATATAAGGAGTTTGAAATGCTGGAAGTAAGAAATCTTACAAAGAAGTACGACAACTTTACGCTTGACAACGTCGGTTTCAGCGTACCAGACGGCATGATTGTCGGCTTTATCGGGCAAAACGGCGCAGGCAAAACCACCACGCTAAAATGCATTATGCGTACGGTGTTGCCCGACGATGGCACTGTTGTCGTGGACGGGCGCGACATGAGCGAGTACGAGAGCTACAACAAACAGGTAATCAGTTTTACTACGGGCGCATTCGAGTACTACCGCAACGAACGACTAGCCAAAATTGCCAAAGTATACGCTGGTTTTTACGACAATTGGGACGAAACGCAGTTTGAGAACTACTGCAACCGTTTTCACCTGGTGCTGACAAAAAAGGTACGCGAGCTGTCGGCAGGTATGAAGGTTAAGTTTGCCCTTGCGCTTGCCATGAGCCACAACGCCAAGTTGTTTATCTTTGACGAGCCGACAAGCGGACTTGACCCCATTGCGCGCGACGAGTTATTGGACGTGTTCCGCGACATCGTGGACGAAGGCGACAAAAGCATACTGTTCAGCACGCACATCACAAGCGACCTTGACAAGTGCGCCGACATTATTCTGTTTATCGCCGACGGGCGCATATTGTTGGAAGAAGGCAAGGATCAACTGCTTGAAGAACATGCGCTGATTAAAGGCGGCGCGGACGAATTGACCGACGAGCTGAAACACAGGGTAATTGCCTACAAAGTGCACCAATTCGGCTTTACCGCGCTTATTCGCAGAGCCGACCTGCGCCCGACGGATAACTTTGCCGAAGAAAAACCCACCCTTGACGACATCATGGTGTACTACAACAAAAAGGAGCGCGTACAATGCTGAAACTGCTTAAAAAGGAATTGACCCTTAACGTGCAACTGCCCGTATACCTGTTTACTCTGCTTACGGTAATGTTGCTTATCCCCCACTATCCCGCTATTGTAGGCGTAGGCTACACCATCATGCAGGTGTCGACTTACCTGCGTATTTGCCAAGCCAACCAAAGCATGGAGTTCAGCACCATGTTGCCCGTGCGCCGCAAGGACATAGTGACAAGCACAACACTCGTAATAGCATACTTCCACCTGCTGAACATTGCCATAACGCTACTTCTGCTTGTACCGTACCGCATGGTTTACCCGCAAGGCACCGTTGTCGGCATCGACGGCAACCTTACATTTGTTGCAATGTGTCTTGTTTGCTTCGGGTTGTTTAATCTCGTATTTATCCCCGGCTACTTCAAAACGGGCTACAAGTTCGGTTTCCCTCTGCTGTGGGCAACGATTGCTTTCGTACTAGGTTACGGCGTAATGGAAACGCTTGTGCAAGCCATACCTGCACTACGCAACACGCTTGACGGACTGGATCCCGACTACATCTGGCTACGCGCCGTAGTGTTTGTCGTTGCGGCACTCTTCTACATCTTTGCCACATACATCGCCAACACTTGCGCCGCCAAACGCTTTGAAAAAGTAAATTTGTAATTTACTCCAAACACAACTTTGCAATATACCCGTTATGAAATTATTTGTACAGACACGTATCGACACACCGATATACGAACAATTGTTTAGTCAACTACGCGCACAAATACTGTCGGGGCAGATCGAAGCGCACTACTGCTTGCCAAGTATTCGCCTTGTGGCAAGGGAGCTGACAATCAGCGTCATCCCTGTCAAAACCGCCTACGACATGTTGGAGCAACAAGGCTACATCTACACCGTACAGGGCAAAGGCTGCTTTGTTGCCGAGATTGCCGACCGTGAAACGCAACGCATACGACTGGCAACCGACAGCGTGCGCACGTCGGTGTTCAACTGCAAACAACTGGGGTTTTCCGCAGAAGAAATCAACAATATCGTCACTGCCACTTACAACGAAAACGACATCGACAACAAGTAATCGACTACATGCAAAAGGACCTAAGCGACATTGCTTCGGTCCTTAATTTTTGCATACGTATGTAAAATTTAGTTACCAATCACATCAACCTGCGGCTGCGGAATCGCACTTTGCAACGGGAAACAATATCGACAGCGAAAAGATGTCGTCGTTGACGGAGATCGTCAGATCGCCGCCGTACTTGTCGGTGATTGCTTCCACCGACTTGATACCGAACCCGTGGTAACCGTCGTCTCCTTTGCATGTTCTGGGCAGCCCGTCCTCGCCAAACACCACCGTGCCTGCAAAGTAGTTGTCTACCTGTATGGAGACAAACTCGTCCACGTTGCGCACAATCACGTTGATATTCTTCTTGTGTTCGTCGGTGACCTTCATCACCGCTTCGGTAGCGTTGTCCACTATGTTACCGAACAGACTGTACAAGTCGGCGTCGGAGATAAACCCCAACCGCGAACAGTCGGCAAGGCAGGTCAACACAATGTGATTGCGATGGCAAAACAGGCTCTTTTCCGCAAGTATAAGGTCGAGCGCGGCATTGCCCGTCTTGACAGAAGAGTCGTAGATGTCGATAATGTCGACCAGGTCGTTGACATACGCCTTGTCAATGGCGATTTTGTCGGCAAACTCGCGCACCTGATGTTTGAGATCGTGGCACTTGAGATTGAGCAGATTGACGTTTTCCTCGCTTTGGCGAAACCGCTTTTCCGACTCGTGGAAAAGCAACGACATTGTTTCCAACTCCCTACGCAAGCCCTGTTGCACGCACAGACTGACCTGCATGTACAGTATCAGCATGCAACAGATAAGGTTGTAGATACTTGTCAGATATGTATACTCCCTGCTGTACCCCGTCGGCACGTACACCGCCACGGCATTAAGCACGATGTCCACTACCAGTATCAACGCGCCGATTATCACTATCGGAAAGTTGTGTATGCGCACGTCCTGCTTGTTTACCTTGGTGCCAAACAATTTGTACAGCAACCAATAGCACCCGAAGTACACCCATACGTACACCAGAATGTTTACCCATGTTGCTCTGTCGGCAAGAGAAAAGTCGACCTGTGCGTCACCGTACATACCCATTGTAGCCGATGTAATCAGACGGAACGAGTTGGCAATAAGCGCATACACTTCGTGCGCAAAGTGCTGTGTAGTGTACGCCGCGACGGACAGGAAAAATAACTCCTTTGCGCTGACGTCGTACACAAACGCCATACTGACGGCGCACACGGCAAACAACACCAGAAACATCACCGACGAGTACACCGCCGAATAACTTGCAATCGGGTATGCGTAGCCCAACGCAGCGCAAACAACCGTTGCCAACGCAACGCGCAGCGGATACAAGCGACGTTTCTTTCTACGCAAAAAATACAGGTGCATTGCCACAAGCAGTTCGGCAATAAACACAAATTTGTAGGCAAAAAGTTGTGTAAAACTATACATTGCAACCACCTCTGTACTTGGCTATATATCGGTTAAGCGCATGCAGAAAATCCTTGCGGCGCGGTCGCGATACTGCCAGTCTGACGCCGTTTACCGTCGCTTCGTTGGCATCCACGCATTGCACGTAGCGCAAGTTGACAAGGTAGCATTGATTGCACAACGCAAACGGATAGGCGGCAAGTTGATCGCAAACTTTCTTCATTGTGCCGGACACCGTAAAGTTGCCCAGCGCCGTAGAGTAGGTAATTGTGTGCGCTACTATCTCCACGTAGTAGATGTCGCTTGCGCGCACCACGTTGGTTTGCGTTTTGCTGTGTATCAGTATGTTGTCGTCGCCGCTTTTGTCAAGGTAGTCGCAAACGCGTTTAAATTTGAGCGCAAAATTGTAGTAGGTAAACGGCTTAACCATAAAATCCAGTGCGCCAACCTCGTAACCCTTGATGGCAAACTGCGCAAGGGACGTGATAAACACCAACGCCACATACGGGTTTGTTTGGCGCAGTTGTTTTGCCGCGCTCATCCCGTCCATACCGGGCAACTGAATGTCCATCATAACCAAGTCAAACGCACAATCGGCAAACAGAAAGCTTTCAGCAGACGGAAAAATCTCAACGGAAAAAGCCGCATTGTTTTCCTCTGCGTAACGATAGATATATTGTTTTATCTGCGAGGCGTACTGTTCCTCATCCTCGACCACGGCAATGTTTATCATACACATATATTGTAACCTATTTTTGCAAGATGTCAATACCGAATTGTTTGTAACCGTCAATTATTTTAACACAAATTCTTTTGTTTCAACTTTTGTCATACGCAACAAATGCATTGTACCGTCGGCACATCTGCTGCGCTACACTAACTGCACTTAAAGTGCGCAATAACGCGGTATGGAAAGTCTGTACCGCGTTAAAGCGTTGTGTAGTTTTAGTAGATGACTATCTTGTCCAATGTGGTTTGTACCGTTGTATCTACCGAAATCAATTCGATTTTGTTCTCCCCTGCGGTCAGTTCCACTTCGATAGTAAAGTAACCTGTATCTGTGTTCCAACCCACCGGCTGTCCATTGTAAGCAAATTGACCGCCACTCAACTCGATTTCCGTACCGTTTACAGCAATCTTGTAATACTTGTCTATGGTCGTTCTGTTTGCGGCAACAACCGATGTGTATATGCGCAAGAATACTTTTTCGCCTTCGCCTCCGTCCACAGTAAAGCCGATTTTTGCACCTGCTCTGTCGATACCGCCGACGTACTTGCCGTTTGATTCGATGCTGACGTTTGTACGTTCTGCGCTGTCGCCTTCCGCCTCGTACGCCGTACCGTCAACGTCTACTACAAACAAATTGATTTTGCGTTCATATTCACCTGCAGTAACAGTAATTGTTGCTTTGCCGACGCCGACTGCGGTAGCCAAACCGTTCTCGTCAACCGTAACAACCCGATTATTGTCGGAAACATAACTGATTGCCAACCCTTCAAGCGCGGCAGCAGGTAAAACGGCAACTTTGCATTCGACAGTGTCGTTTACATGCAACAATTCGTTGCTTACATAAGCGTCAACACTCTTGATTACAATAGGCTCGGTAACATCGCTTTCACCCTTCAAAGTGATATAGTCGAAGTTGCCGCAACTACCGGTAACAGTAAGTTCAATGGTGTTTTCGCCCTTTACAAGACGGACATTTGCAAGCCAAAACTCATCAAACTTTGTCCAGCATGCACCGTCTTGATTAAATGCGTACGGGATAGTAACGTCTTCGTCATTTACTTTCAGCGTAAAGATATGCTCCGCATTGCTGCTACCGAATGCCAACGCAACATACAAACCCATGCGGCAATCGTTTGCGGCAATCACTGTAAATGTAAGCTTTGCCCCGATATTCATATTGACGTTACCCAGCGAAGTATTGCTTCTGCCGTTGGCATCGTTGGTATTGATGGAAATGCCACCCATACTACCGTTACCCAAAGTTGCGTTTTCTCCTTCAAAGAAGTGGTCGGTACCTTGTATCGGTTGGTCTACGTCTATTTCGATTTCGTTGCTCACATTGCTGCCGTCCGCAGCCGTTACTACAATCGTGTAAGTTCCGACTTCGCCAGATACAAATGTCGCAGTACCATCTTCGTTTACGGTCAATAGTCCGGTTACTTCAATTCCGTCGCGAAGTACCTTCCACACCACGTCTTTATTCGTGGCGTTGGCAGGCGTTACGGTTGCGGTAAACGTAACGGTTTCTTCGGGCAAAACTTCGGTCTTGCCGGCAACAAGTTCGATGTTTGTTACAGGTATCGTTTGTTGCTCTTCAATGACGGTAATTGTCACTTCGGCAGTTTTGCCACCGTCATCGGTGGTTACAGTAATTGTTGCAGTACCCTTACCGACAGCCGTCACAAGTCCGTTGCCGTCAACCGTCGCAACATCGTTGTCCGACGAAACAAACGTTACATTGCGATTAGTGGCATTTCCGGGTATAAACTCGGTAATCAGTTGCAGAGTATCACCCTTTTTGATTGTATCCACGCCACCGACGGTAGCAAGGGTTACTCCTTCTACGGCAACGGTTTCACCGGGTTTATTGGCATAGGCAAGAGTAATGTCGCCACTTTGTGCCACAATTACAAACTTTTTGACATTGTCACCCATACTGACCGGCTTGTGCACGATCATTAAAGTGTTTTTACCTGCCTTAGCTTGTAAGTACATCACTTTACTTTCGGTATATGTCATCCAACCACCGTTTTCCACCATATTGACCTTTGCGCCGGTAGTAATTTCTTCTCCGTTGAACGTAAATGTGTACATATTACCGAAGGTCGCGCCTGCGCTCATCGCCGTACTTGTGTTCATGGAAATACGAACAACCGTATCTTGAGAAGCTTCAAACGCAAGTATTATCGTTTGATTGCTCCAACCACTCTTGTCACCTTCTCCCATGTAGCCGATACAATTTTCAGCGGCATTCCACAAAGATTGTTCCTTGCCGCCGCGAGTACCGTACTTAAGTATCTTGTCATCGCCTGCGCCAAATTCCGTTGTTTTCCAACCGTCCTCGTTTTTGTCCAGGCAAGCGTAGGCATTACATGTATAATCGGTACATTTGCCGTTGTCATCTTTACTTGTACATTCATGGTCGCCGTCGGCAGTAACAAGTTTGAGTTGCACGTCGCTCAAAAAAGTAAAGTCTTTGAAATTGTATGCGTCATCTCTTCCCGTGCCGACAAAACGTATCACATTGACACCCTTTATGAGGTTTACGCAACCAAGCCACATGGTACAATAATCCGTCCATACAGTGGCACCGCCTTTAAGCATACCGCGAGAGAAGTACAACTCACCATTGACATACAACGGAGTGCCGGCAGAAAAGTAACGATCTTCATACATACGAGTGACTGTCGCACCCAAACATACCGTTGCAGCTTCTTCCGCCTTGACATAATAAACAACTTCCGCATTGGAGTTGACATTGATGTTTCCGAGATGGTCGCCTTCAACCCACACGCCGCCTTTTTTGTCTACTCTGTCATCGATGGCACTAAAAATATATTCTGTGCGCCCATGCGCATCAAAACATTTTTCTTTGCATGCTTCTTCTTCACAATCAGTCAGACACTTGCCACATACAGTACAAGCATTTTGACAAACATGAATTGTCGGATTATCATCATCCCTGTGGTCAGGACGTTCCCAATTGCCATGCCACTCGTCATCGGGTCCGTCGGGATTGTTGTCGCCGCCTCCCGTAGGCGTACATGCAACGATAAACGAAAGCACAAATACCAACAGCAAAGACAACAGTGCTATGTATTTTTTACTCATACGTTTTCCTCCTTTTTGCGAAGTACAACAGGCAACACAAACGACGCTACAGCCATAAGCACAGATATACCCGTTACTACGCCCGAGCCTATTTGTACGCCCAGTACAAGGTCCTTCCACCAGGGACGAAGTTCGACGATGCGAACACCGCTCTTCATACCGTTCATTGCACAGGACCGCAGTTGCGAATACAGGTTGTATTTGCATGCCTGACGAATTGCTTGCTTGACTACGGGATTCTTCATGTATTCGCCGTAGCCTTGAATGCGTACGTCACCCAGCCACAATGTTTGTCCGGCAATTACCGCATTTGCCAATGCAAGTTGATTGTTGTTGACACCCATATGACTACCTACTGCCGCATCAGTCATGACAGCGCCCTTGAAGCCCCACTCGTCACGTAACAGGTCGGTCAGTAGTCCCTTGTGCGCACCGCTCCATGTGCAACCCAGACGGTTGAATGACGTCATCAGTCCGACCGTACCACAGTCGGGATTTTCGATAGACGTTTGGAAAGCCTTGAGATAAATCTCACGTATAGTTTGTTCGTTTGCCCACACACATACGCCGTAGCGGTTACGTTCCTGGTCGTTGAGTACAAAGTGTTTGGTGTAGGTAATGATACCCATATCGGCAAAGCCGGTAAGTTCGGTATCGAGCATCAGTCCGCTCAATACGCCGTCTTCGCTGAAGTACTCGAAGTTTCTTCCGCCGAAAGCATTACGGTGTATGTTTGCACCGGGTCCGTACAATGCTCCGAATCCCAAATACTGCATTTCCATGCCGAATGCCTCTCCGATACTTTTAACCAAATCCACATTAAAAGTACATGCCATAAGAGTTTCACCGGGGTAAGCGATAGATCCTTCTGCGTCACGTATACCGGCAGGACCGTCTTGAACCCTTGTACCGGGAGCGTTGATACTTGTAGCGTGCGAAATGGTATGTGCGCCAAGCAATGTCAAATTGACATATTCTTCATCAGTCAGTTGATCGAGCAATTTATTCCACAAGTCGTCATTGTCGAAGTCTTCGTACATCAATTCCACAAGAGACATGCCGTTGTCTGCACCGGTGGTAGGCATTTTCGCCGTTTCATCGTCGGCTATTTCCTTTCCGTATTGCATGTCGGCAACCATTTGTGCGTTTGTGCATGTCAGCGCAACAGCCGCCGTCGGATAAGTACCCTGCCAATTGCTGCGAGAAAGATAGGTCATCTTTTGGTCGGCAGTGCCTGCATACAAGTTGACATCGGCATCGTTAAATCTATTGCTTATCGTTGCGCCTGTACTCGACTTGGAATATGCAGTAAAGTCATCTGTTTCAACTGTTACTTTGTAAGTAAAGGCTTGGTTACCGTTACTATCTACATATTCCTTATTTGCCGCACCTTTTGTAGCAATGATATTATTGAGTGCGTCGTGGCTGTTTTGTCCGTATGCCAGGTAGTAGTCGCCCTTTTCAAGAATATAGGTGCCTTTTCCATACGTATCGTAAGTTTTGAAGTCGGACAAGTTGATTTTCACTTCCAAAGTCTGACTTTCACCCTTTTTAAGCAGTTTACTCTTGGCAAAGCCTACCAATTCGACAGCCGACTTTTCAATACCGTTTGCCTTGTCGTACTCGGTGTAGGGCTTTTGCAAATACAGTTGGAACACGTCTTTACCTGACACTTCTTTTTCGCTGACATTCTTCACTGTAATTTTTGCAAAGAAATCATCACCTTTACGCACCACGGCGAAATCACTGCGCTCAAACGTAGCGTATGACATGCCGTATCCAAACGGATAAATTACTTCACTACCGTAATTCCAATTACCGTCGGAAGTCTTTACACCGGCAGTGCCGACTGCACCGCTAACACCTAACACCATGTCTTCGTAGCGTGTTTCATAGTACTTGTAACCTACGTAAATACCTTCCTGATATACTACGTATTTGGTATTGTGCGAGTAAGTTTCCGTTGCAGGTACGCCGTTACTTTGCGCATATGTAAAATTACCCGTGTTGACAGTGGACGGCGCACTGTAATTGTCATACAAATACGTATCTGCAAGTCTGCCACTCGGATCCGCCTTGCCCGTCAGTACGTCGGCAAGAGCACGGAAAGACATTGTGCCGCCCGTACCTACCCACAAAACCGAATCGATTGGATAGGTTGCGATAGTCTTGAATTGCATTGCGTTGCATGTGTTGAGCACCAACACGATGCTGTCGATTTTGCCTGCGGTTTTGTATTCGACAAGTTTGTCAAGTATGCCGCGTTCTTCTTCTGTAAGATCGAGATAATTGTTGTCCACGTGACCTACGGCAGAGAAGTTCGTATCTCCGTCCTCCGAAGCAAGGCGAGAAACAATAAATACTGCAGTATTCGATTGCCCTGCACCCGTAGTTGCTTCCGCAGCTTCGGAAACTTCGTCAAACGGAGCCTCGTTTACCTTGTACTCGGAATAATTCTGGTCTCCGTCAGGATATGTACGAAACAAATTTGCCTTGTATCGTTGAGCAACACGCTCGTAAGCTTCGTACAAACGACTGTTGATTTCCAATCCGTTTGCTTCGAGACAACTACGCAACGTATCGGAAGTATTTGAAGCATGCGAACCACTACCACGTCCGGTAGTAATGTAGTTTGCAGGCATTTGACTTACGCCGAACAAAGAAACTTTTGTTCCGTCTGCCAATGGCAACACATTGCTGTCATTTTTTAGAAGCACGGTGCCTTCCGTCGCGACGTCCTTGGCTACACTTTTGATATAGTTGTACAAGCCGTCCTTGTTCCAACGGGTTTGCAATTCGTACTTGCCCGTTTGTTCGTTTTTGTACCAACGATACTGCATAAAATCGGGTTGGTAGTACATCACGTTCGGAGTTTCGTTGGAGCTGTCGTCCACTTTCATAGAAGTTTCCACGCCGAGAAAGCCGTTGATCCAACCTTCGTTGGCGTACAATAACGGCGCACCGACCGTGACGATTGCAAAAAGAATCGCAAAAAACATCGCAACCAAGCACCACGTGGAACGCGAAAACAATTTTTTAAGTCCGTTACTCATTTGCGGCACCTCCGTCACTAAACATACCGATCTTTTTGCAGACGTACAAGGCTATGCTGCCAAGCATACCCACACCGCACACAATGTCGCAAACAAACAGCAACGTTTGCCACCAATTGTCGAACAGTGTGACGATCTGGCTTGTCTGCGCCGCAACCTGCGACAACACAAAGTACGCAACGCATACGCCTGCCGTCAAATAAAAGACGAGTATTCCGAGTGCCCAGGCAACAACGCCCCAGCTGACCCTTGAAATAAACTTTGTCATACTTTCCTCCTTGTTTTTTTGTCGGCAAGGCACACCCTGCCGCATAACAAAGAAATTGTAACAAACAACTTTTGTGTTGTAAGGACAAATACATATTTTGCAGTTTTACTTCACAAATTGCACAAGTTGCACTAAAAACGCCGTGCAAAAGGTCAAACTTACTTGCACGAACATTCGACATCGACAAAAAAAGACGGCGAGTTATTCGCCGTCATCTTCGTTTTCGTCGTCATCTTCTTCATATAGAACAATTTCGTCTTTTTCCGATTCAAACGCTATTCGACAACCAACTCACTTCAATAAACGGCATAGGCAACACTCTTGCCGTCTCGTTGCTTGCGGAAATTGGCGACATAAACCGCTTTGACGCACCGGAAAAACTTGCGGCTTTTGCAGGCATAGAACCGTCTGTAAAACAGTCCGGTGAGTTTAACGGAACAAAGTGCCATATGTCTAAACGCGGCTCTCCGTATTTGCGCAGAACCTTCTGGTTGGCTGCAGTGGCAGGAATAAAATTCAATCCCGCATTCAGGGCTTTGTACGACAAAAAGCGCGCTCAAGGAAAAGCTCACAACGTTGCGCTTTCCGTGGTAATGCGCAAAATATGCAACATCGTTTACGTCATATTAAAGACCAACAAACCTTACCAAATTGTCTTGCCTAATTAGCCGTTTTCGCTTGACTTTTCATAGCTGGTCTTATAGCAAATTGAATGTTATTTCTGCGGCTTAAATCAATATTTAATCGTCGATCTTTATCATTCTGTACCCGATGCCTACGTGAGTTTGAATATATTGCGGCGAATCGGCGGACGGTTCGATTTTTTTACGCAAAGTTGCCATAAATACGCGCAGAGAAGCAATGTTGCTTTCCCATGCCGCACCCCATATTTTTTGCGTAATATAAGTGTGGGTAAGCACTTTTCCGACGTTTCTCGACAGCAAACAAAGCAATTTATACTCGATAGGGGTAAGGTGGAGTTCTTCGCCGCTTAAATATGCGCAACCTGCGCCATAATCTATTTTCAGATTTCCGCTTAAAAAAACCGATTCGGATTTGTTTGTCGATTGTACCGACAGAAGTCTTCTTTCCGTGACGCGGATTCTGGCAAGCAATTCTTCGACGGAAAACGGTTTTGTCAGATAATCGTCCGCCCCGGCATCGAGCGCGTCTATTTTATCTTTATCTTCGGTTCTCGCGCTGATTACGATAATCGGCATTTCCGACCAGGAGCGTATTTTTCTGATAACGTCCACGCCGTCGATATCCGGTAAGCCCAAATCGAGCAGAACAACGTCCGGATTATGAGAAGACGCTTGCATAACGGCGCTTTCTCCGTTCGTTGCGGTAATATAATCGTAATCGTGCGTTTTCAAAGTCGTTCCGATAAGGTTACGGACGGGCGCGTCGTCTTCTACAACTAAAATAAGTAAGTTATTCATGAATTTCCACCTCCCCGACGGGCAATGTAAAGGTAAATATCGCGCCGTGCGGAACGTTGTCGGTTATCGTTATTTCTCCGCCGTGCGCGTTTATGATGGATTT
>CAKQXG010000015.1 GCA_934281515.1 uncultured Clostridia bacterium
CTTTGACAAAGATGTCGAACAGTGGTACAATAATGGAGTATTGTAAAAATGACGGTTTGACGGCAAAATTTGTTTCAGTCAGCATGCTCCGATTTTTCTCATCACGGTCGCTACGTCGTAATTGCCGCTTCGGTTTACCCGTTTTAGCAGGTGCAGCGTTTCGGGGCGACCTTTGTACACGGTAGACACGCCTTCGTTGCACGTCAGCGTTATTCGGAAACTCATGCCGCACAGTATACTTTCCGACAGCTTGCCGTACTTGCCAAACGGATATGCAAACACGCGACACTCTTTGCCTGTCAACTCAAACAACTTGCGTTGCAGTTTGCCAACGTCGGCGACAACGGCGGCTGTGTAGTCGCAATCTGTCTCGCCCGAACGTTGTCCCACTCCGAAACGCGGACGGTAGTTGTGCATATTGTATGTGTGGTTGCCTGCCTCAAATACGCCCCTGCTACACATCTCGGTCACTTCGTCCCATGTAATGTGGCTGTAGTTGGGATTGTCTCTGTCACCCGAAGCGGTGGTGTATTCCGAAAACCGTCCGACCAGATTGACTACGGCATGCATATCGTATTTGGCAAACAGCTTTTCTGCGTAGTACAGATTGTTGTAGTGTCCGTCGTCAAATGTGATAAGTATCGGCTTTTCGGGCAAGTCGCCTTCACCGTCGGCATAGGCAACAAGTTCATCGACAGTCACTGTCGTGTAGCCGAGTTCCGAAAGCGTACGCAAATCGCTCTCTATTTGTGCAGGCGACACAATGTATGCGCCTTGTTTGCTTTTCAGCACGCTGTGATACATTAAACATGGCAACTTGCGACAGTTTTCGCCACCCGATGTACTATTTTCGACATCTGAACAAGCAAAAATTGTACATTTGCCAATTTGCGCATATGTGCAAGACAAACAAAATACAACCAACAACAAACAAAATATACGTGTTTTTGTGCGCATAATCATAGTGTAAGTATGTGCAAACTGGGCGGCAATATGCCGTCAGATAGACGAAGGTTCAATGAGTAAAACAAGATTTTACAACTTAATAATGCTTATCGTTTTACTTGTTTCACTTGTCGTTTGGAGCACGGCTACAAGCAGTGTTACGACAGAGCAGGTTGCTTTTGCCGAACAGTCGAACGGAACGACCAATCAGTACAAAGTGACATCGATTGTTGACAACCGCAAGGTCGTCGGCGCGCGTATGTCCGGCAGTTACTTTGGTTTGGGTGTCGCAGATGTGTCGGTAGAAGTATATGACGACGTCGACTTTGTGTGGGATAATCCGACAACAGACGTGCAACGGCAAACCAAGTCGCGTTTGACTGCTCTGTTTGACAGTGTGTCCGAGCTTTGTACGTCGGTGGACGAGTGTGCAAATCTGCTTTATGACGGTGCCGATGGCAGGCAGTCGGACATTTGGCGGTATAACAATGCGGCTGCAGGCGAAACGTTGTCGATCGAACGTACCACTTACGAAATGTTGAGCATTGCCAAACGCATGTACGAGCTTACCGACGGGCGATTTAACCCCGCTTTGCAAAGGCTTGTTGATTTGTGGGGTTTTAGTCCGCGTTTTACAGATGGCGTGTATGCGCAGGCTCGCTACTCTCAACTTTACGACAGAGTGTACGACTACTCACATGGCAGTTATCCGTTGCCCGCCGAAAAGTTTATCGTGGCTTTTGCGGACAAAAATTTTATCGATTTTTCTGCTGTGGAGATGTTTGAACGTGACGACGATTATTTTGTTATCAAGCCCGATGTGAGTGTAACTGTGGACGGAGTCGGATACACGCAATGGATCGATCTCGGCGGCATTGCCAAGGGGTACGCTTGTGATAAAATTGTCGAATTGATTGCCAACGAAGGTATTGGCGGCTACTATGTCGATGTCGGCGGCAGTAGTGCGGCATGCGGCACAGATTACAATGGCAGTGCTCACAGAGTTGCCGTCAATGACCCGTTCGATACGGTGTCGACGGTTGCTTACCTGTCAGCCGACGACTGTGCATTGTCTACAAGTGGCGTTTATCGGCGATTTTACACGGTGGACGGACAACGGTTTTCTCATGTCATCGACGGAGCAAGCGGCAAACCCGTGGGCGGCACGCTGTATGGCGTAACGTTGCTGTCCGACGATTTTTCTGCGGCAGAAGCCGACTGTCTGACTACTGCATTGCTTGTCGGCGGCGCGGATTTTCTCGTTGAATTTGTCAACGCCAATCCCGATGTGCGGATTTTTGCACAGGCAAGGACGACTGACGGAATCAGACAACTGCTTACAAACATCAACAAATCAAACCTGCAAAAAGGCAGTACGTTTGACGACTATGCCAATGCATTAGTGTTGCTCGACGGTAAATACATGTACGACAGTACTGCATCGATGCGTGGCAATAGCCTGTTTGAAGAAGCTATCATTACATTGCTATGTATCGCTTTTGGCATTATTGTTGTAGTAAGTGTCGTATTGTGTATTGTAAAATGGCACAAAAGCAAAAACTCGACTGATTTCAGGCAGCAACCTGCTTTCCGCAAGGGCGACATCGTCGTATACTTTGCGGTGGCCAGTTTTATTGTTGTACTGTTTGTGGCGTTTGCTGTCAATCCCGTTGTCGACAATGACGTAGCCGTGGTAAAAGCGGTGGACATGACCGACGGAAGCACGGTATTTGCCTACGACGTTGCGCGAAACGTATGGGTTGCCGACAGTGACGGTTGGACTGTCGATGTTGATGCCGACGGCAACAAACTGACGGTGACGGTATATCGAAACGAGACTGCGACGCACTATAACGTGTTCGAGATTGTACGCGGAGAGAAAACTTCTGTAAAAATGATTGATGCCGTCTGCGGTGCACATAAGGAATGTGTCAACAATTTCGGCGCAGTGGTCGGCAAGGGGCAAAGTATTGTGTGCAGTCCTAACGGACTTAAACTTATTTCGGAGTAGTTATGGCAACAACTGTCTCAAAATTCAGCGCAAAGCGTGTTGCTTTGCTTGCGGTGTTGTCCGCGCTTGCGTTGTGCATGTTTGTAGTGGAGAATCTTTTTCCGCCGCTTATATTGCCCGGGGCAAAATTAGGGTTAGGCAACGTCTTTTCGCTGCTTGCGTTGGTCGTGCTTGGTCCCGTCGACGCAGTAATAGTGGTTGTAGTGCGGTGCGTGCTAGGCAGTCTTGTTGTCGGCAACATGACAACGCTATTGTACAGTCTTGCAGGCGGTTTGGTCGCAATTGCGCTGTCCGCAGTGTTGTATGTCTTTGTCTATCCGCGCGTAAGTATTGTGGCAATCTCCGTGTGTGGCGCAGTGGTACACAACATTGTGCAAAACCTGGTGTTTTGTCTTGTCAGCGACACGCCGCAGATGTTCGGGTACATGCCTTATCTTGCGTTGCTGGGCATATTGTCCGGTGTAACGGTCGGCGTGGCTGTATGGTTGGCTCTTCGCACTCCCGGTTTGACAAAACTTTGCAGTTGAATACCTTTTTGTTAAGCTATTTTGCAAAAAGGTGATCTCGGGAACAGCCGTCGTATTTGCATGTTGTCAAAATTTGCATACGTATCAAAAATTTGCGCGCAAAATTTGTTACTTCGGCGCAATTGCAGGAAATATCAACAATGAAAAATATACTTATTTTCAACGATATATCGGGTTTGGGCAATTGTTCCATGGCGGTCAATTTGCCTGTGTTTGCACATTACGGACATTACTGCATGCCCGTTCCTACTGCCGTGTACAGTTGTCAAACGGGCTTTGCCGACTTTTCCGTGCTTGCCAATCCGTCGGTCAGGTCATTTGCGGCAACAATAGTGTCGCATCGTGCACCCGACGCAGTTTATGTCGGCTTTTGTCAAAACGCCGATGTCGTGGCATGTGTTGCAGACATTGTCCACAATTTGACGCACCCTGCCTACTGCACGCTTGTCGACCCAATCATGGGGGATAACGGCAAGTTGTACCCCGTATTCGACGACAACTATGTTTTGGCGATACGTCGGGTTGTGCGCCATGCCGACATCATCACTCCAAACGTAACCGAGGCGTGTCTGCTTGCCGACATCGATTATACCGCACTGTCCGAATATATTGGTAAGTCCGATTTTGCCGACGTTTGCGCCAAAGCTTTTGCTACTCTCCCCCAAAAACTAGGAGTAATCAACGTCGTTGTTACGGGTATTGATTGTGGACAACGTATTGGCAACCTTTTGTTGGTGCACGGCTTGTCTCCACAGGTCATCTACAACCCCAAAATCGAAGGAGTGTACAGCGGTACGGGCGATTTGTTCAGTTCGGTGCTCCTCGGCAAATTGCTTGTGTGCAACGATTTGCCTTTGTCTGTCAAGACTGCTGCCGACTTTGTGTGTCTGTCATTGCGCCAAACGCAGTGCGACGACCGCCGTTTCGGTACCGAGTTTTGCCGCGTATTGAACGAGTTGAAGTGATGTTTGAAAGGTTACGGTTACTCTTTTTTTGTAAAAATCCACTTTGAGGACAATTACTGTCGGATATCTTTCGTAAATATAAGGTTGAATTTATCCTAGAATTATGGTATAATATACAAAAACTACGGCTTATGCCAATAGAGGTAAACAACTATGATGATCGACAGCAATCAAATCGTGTCCATGACCGAAGCCAACCAAAACTTTTCCAAGGTAGTCAAACAGGTGGAAGAAAACGGTTGTGTGGTAATCTTCAAAAACAACAAACCCAAGTTTGTAATTATCGACATCGAAGCCATGCACCCGTCACCGGCAATGTCAGATGACCGTTTGGATCGTGCTGCGAAGAGAGAAATTTCGCGTGCAAAATGGCTCTAGCCTGACGGCTACGCTTGTTGCCTCCCTCGCTCAGTCACGTACGTCCTGGTACGCATCTTTTGCCGTCAACGGTTGCTGCTATCTACCGTCTACACTGTCAAGCTACTTGATGCGGATACACGGAGAAATGGCTGTAATTTGATAATTGCAAGTCAAAGCTTGTGTCTACAGAGAATTTTTCCGGGGAATGTCCCGACTTCGTCTACGGCTTTGCTCAATATGCAATAGTCAATTTAAATAGTTATTAAAAGGGACTGTCGCAAGAAGAATCAACTCTTCTTACGACAGTCCCTTTTTTGTTTTTAGTTTAAGTTTTTCAAAAAAAGGATGTGTGGAAAACCCGATTTTTTCAAAAAGGGTTTTCCCGCAAATTCCTTTCTTTATTCTTACAAATCGCTTACTGTTATTTGTCAGCCAGATTCTTGTACTTGGCTACGCGGGCAAGAGCTTCCGCTTCGCTACGTTCAAACAACGTTTCTGCAACTTCGGGTTGAGTCTTGGCAAGAGATGCGTAACGCGTTTCGCCGCGAATGAAGTCTTGGTAGTTGCCCGTGGGATCCTTGCTGTCAAGCGTAAACGGATTCTTGCCTTGTGCGGCAAGGTCGGGGTTGAAGCGGTACAGTTGCCAGTATCCGCACTCAACGGCGCGTTTGATTTCTTCCTGCGACTTGCCCATGTTGATACCATGGTTGATGCAGGGAGCGTACGCGATGACGAGCGACGGTCCGTGGTAAGCTTCGGCCTCGGTCAATGCCTTGACAAGTTGCGCTTGGTTTGCGCCCATGCCTACTTGTGCAACATACACGTAACCGTAGTTCATTGCCATCATACCAAGGTCCTTCTTCTTGGTGCGCTTGCCTGCCGCTGCAAACTTGGCTACCGCGCCTGTCGGAGAAGATTTGCTTGCTTGTCCGCCGGTGTTGCTGTACACTTCGGTGTCAAGTACAAGCACGTTTACGTCTTCGTCTTGTGCCAACACGTGGTCAAGTCCGCCGTAACCGATGTCGTATGCCCAGCCGTCGCCGCCGAAGATCCAAACGGACTTCTTGACGAGAACGTCCTTGTCCTTGACGATTTCCGCAACAATATCCTTGCAGCAGTCGCAGTTTCCGTGAGTTTCCAGGTTGGCAAGCAACTTGGCAGCAGCGGCTTTGCTGGCCTTGGTGTTGTCAAATCCGGCAAGCCATTCTTCGCAGGCGGCAACGCCTTCGGGGTTCTTGCCCTTTTCTTGCCAGATAGCAAGCAATTTTTCCACGTTTTCCTTCAACTTAGCGCGACGTTGTTTGAGAGCGAGATTGTAGCCGAAGCCGAATTCCGCGTTGTCCTCAAACAGGCTGTTTGCCCAAGCAGGTCCGTGACCTTCTTTGTTGACTGTGTAGGGGCATGTGGGTGCCGAGCCGCCGTAAATGGAGCTGCAACCCGTAGCGTTGGCGATCATCATTTCGTCGCCGAACAACTGTGTAACCAGTTTTACATAAGGTGTTTCGCCACAACCTGCGCATGCGCCGGAGAACTCGAACAAAGGTTGGCAGAATTGGCTGCCCTTGACGGTGGCAGGGTTAAGCCCGCTTTCCACTTGCGCAACGGTTTGACTGAACTTGTAGTTGGGTTCGTCGATAGCTGTTTGTGCCTCGGCAGGTACCATGGTAAGAGCTTTTTCCTTGGCAGGGCAGATGTTGGCGCAACTTCCGCAGCCTGTGCAGTCAAGCGGACTTACTTGCATACGGAACTTGGCACCCTTTACGCCGATAGCGTTCTTTGTGGTAAAGTTTGCAGGCACTTCGGTATCTTCGGCAACAAGTACCGGACGGATAGCCGCGTGGGGGCAAACAAACGCACATTGGTTGCATTGGATGCACTTTTGCGCGTCCCAGGCAGGTACGTTGACGGCGATACCGCGCTTTTCGTATTGCGTGGTACCTGTGGGTACGATACCGCTGGGGTTAAATACCGATACGGGAAGGCTGTTGCCCTTTTGTTCGACGATGGGGCGAACGAAGGATTCAAAGTATTCGCTGTCGGTTGCTTCGGGGAGCGCGGCGCCGGTGGTGGCGTTTGCCCATTCGGCAGGTACGGTAACTTCGTGCAGACCTGCAATGGCTCCGTCGATGGCTGCCCAGTTGGCTTCGACAACTTTTTGTCCCTTTTTGCCGTAGCTCTTTACAACGGCTTGCTTCATGTATTCCTCTGCTTGTTCGTAGGGAATGATGTTGGCAAGCTTGAAGAATGCGGCTTGCATTACCATGTTGGTGGATTTTGCGCTACCTGCGGCAATTGCGATGTGCAATCCGTCAATGGTGTAGAACTTGAGATGCTTGTCGGCAATCTGACGTTTCATAAAAGCAGGCAATTCCTTGTCAAGCTCTTCATCCGTCCAACTGCAGTTAAGCAGGAATGTGCCTCCGTCCTTGGCGTCTGCAAGAATGTCGTAACGAGTTACGTAGCTGGGGTTGTGGCAAGCGATAAACTCTGCCTGGTCGATAAGGTAACTGCTCTTGATCGGGTTTTTGCCGAAACGCAAGTGGCTGATGGTCAGACCGCCGCTCTTCTTGCTGTCGTATTCGAAGTAGCCTTGTGCGTACAGGTCGGTGTGGTCGCCGATGATCTTGATGCTGTTTTTGTTTGCGCCGACGGTACCGTCGCTGCCCAATCCGTAGAACTTGCAACGAGTGGTGCCTGCAGGGGCAACGTCGATCATTTCGTCAACGGGCAGGCTTGTGCCTGTAACGTCGTCGTTGATACCGACGGTAAAGTGATTCTTCCTGGCGCCGTCAAGGTTTTTGTATACGGACAGGATCATGCTGGGCGTAAACTCTTTGCTACCCAGACCGTAACGACCGCCGACAACAACGTCCATGTGACGTCCTTGTTCCGCAAGTGCGGCGACAACGTCCAGGTACAAGGGTTCGCCGAGCGAGCCGGGTTCCTTGGTGCGGTCAAGCACTGCAATCTTTTTGACGGATGTGGGGATAGCGTCCACAAAGTGCTTTGCCGAGAAAGGACGGTAGAGGTGTACCTTCAACACGCCGACCTTTTCGCCGCGTTTGGTAAGGTAGTCTACGGTTTCTTCCACGGCGTCTGCGCCGCTGCCCATCAACACGATCACTTTGTCTGCGTCGGGTGCGCCCACGTAGTCAAACAAGTGGTAGTGACGTCCCGTCAACTCACCGACCTTAGCCATGTACTTTTCGACAATCTCGGGTGTGGCAAGATAGTATTTGTTGGCGGCTTCTCTGTTTTGGAAGTAGATATCCGCGTTTTGTGCCGTGCCTTGCAGTTGGGGATGTTCGGGGTTCAATGCGCGTGCGCGGAACTCGTCGACATACTTCATGTCCAGCAACTTTGCCATGTCTTCGTAGCTGATTTCGTCAATCTTGCTTACTTCGTGGCTGGTACGGAAACCGTCAAAGAAGTGCAGGAAGGGTACGCGAGCTTCGAGAGTGGACAGGTGAGCGACAAGTGCCATGTCCATAGCTTCTTGTACGCTGTTGCTTGCAAGCATTGCAAAACCGGTCTGACGGCATGCCATAACGTCCTGGTGATCGCCGAAGATGTTGAGGGCGTGTGCCGCAAGAGCTCTTGCCGATACGTGGAATACGCAGGGGAGCAATTCGCCGCTGATCTTGTACATGTTGGGGATCATCAGCAACAAACCTTGGCTTGCGGTAAAGGTGCTTGTCAGTGCGCCTGCGACAAGACTGCCGTGTACTGCGCCTGCGGCACCGGCTTCGGACTGCATCTCTGCAATACGGATGGTCTGACCGAACAGGTTCTTTTGTCCTTTGGCTGCCCATTCGTCGGCGACTTCCGCCATGGGGGACGAAGGGGTGATCGGGTAAATTGCCGCTACGTCGCTGAACGCGTATGCAACGTGGGAGGCAGCGGTATTGCCGTCGATAGTTTTCTTAGCCATTTAGTTTTCCTCCAAAAAATTGTATTTCGACTGTTGTTGGGTTACTTTTGTCACTGTCAAACGGTTTTGGTACAACTGCGGTGACGACGCGTACACCACAAGTGTCATAAAATGAGTATTGGCAGTGGCAAAAGTAACCCCGTCCCTTGTACGAGTCGGCGTAAACAGGCATTGCCGACGCAAACAAAAAAGACGTACTTTGTCATACGCCTTTTATTATATATCTTTATACGCAATAAGTCAAGAGTCAAATTAAAAAAATGATTTTTTTGACATTGCAATTTTTACCTAATTTACTCTTCCAGTCCTTTCTGCAACCTTTGCATTGCTTCGACGAGCGTTTTACGCGGACATGCAACGTTTATACGCACAAATTTGTTTCCGTTGCCGCGAAACTGTACGCCGTCGGACAGGTATAAACCCGTCTTTTGTCGTATGTCGTGACACAGTTGTTCCGAGTTGTCGGTGTATGCGGATACGTCCAGCCACATCAGGTAGGTTGCCTGTCCGTCGGCCACTTTTATTTTCGGCAGGTTTTGTTGTATAAAATCGCATACGTATTGTTTATTTGCGTACACGTAGGTGCGCAATTCGTCAAGCCACTGCGCGCCGTCCGTAAACGCCGCGACGGTTGCTTGCACGGCAAAAGTGTTTGGTTCGGCAACCTCGTCGGTGTTTAACGCGCGCCATATGCGGTGGTGTATAAATTTGTTGTCGGCATACACCGCGGCGCATTGTAACCCTGCAATGTTGAACGCCTTTGTTGCCGAAATGCACGTCAGACTGTTGTATTTGCACTCGTCGTTGACCGATGCAAAGGGTGTGTACTCCACATTCGGGTCGGTAATGTCGCAATGTATTTCGTCGGACAGTACCAACACTCCGTTTTGTTTTGCCATGTGACCGATTTGTGCCAATTCGTCTTTCGTCCACACGATACCGCCAGGATTGTGCGGATTGCACAGTATCATCAGTGTTGCTTGCGGGTCGGCAAGTTTTGTCTCCAACTCGACAAAGTTGACGGAGTACTTGCCGTCGGCATACTTCATTTGGCACTCCGACACCTGCCTGCCGTTGTTTTCGATACTGTTAAAAAATATATTGTACGCAGGAGTCAACACTATAACTTTTTCGTTGGGCGTGGTAAACTTGCGCACGGCAGACGAAATAATCGGAACAACGCCCGTTGCAAACACAAGCATATCGGGGTCGATAGTGTGGTTGTGGCGCGTTTGCCACCAATCGGCAATAGCAGTATTCCATTGTTGCGGCACGATGTTGTAGCCGTACACGCCGCTTGCCGCACGGTCGGCAATGGCTTTCGTTATGCATGGTGCGGTAGCGAAATCCATGTCGGCAACCCACAACGGAAGCTCGTTTGCGGCAACGTCCCATTTGAGCGAGTTTGTGCCGCGGCGGTCGATTACTTTGTCGAAGTCGTACATTTTTGTGCTCCTTTTCGTATAGAGAAAACTGTGGAAAAACGAAACTCTTTGAGAAGAATTTTTCAATTCTCACGCATCGAAGTTTCGTAATTTTTGGAGTAAGGAAAATCTGAATGTTACTAAAATCCACATACGTATGTAAAAAATACGTACACTTTATCTGACTATCAACTGCGTTTTGTTGTGGTCAATATTGCTGTCGTCGAGTATAATTTCGTCAAAGCCGTCGGCTACTATTTTGCCGCCCAAAGGATTTTTTACACTTATCACGTTGCCTGTAATGTCGGCGTCAATGTGGTCGCAATATTCAAAGCACAGTGTGGTGTCGGGCAACTTGCAGTTGACTAGTTTCAGTCCGTCAACAAAGCACAGACCTTGCAGACTTTCTATCGTGCAGTTGACAAACATCAGGTTGCGGCTGTTCCAGCCGAGATACTCGCCACGTATCACAGTGTCGTACACCGTCACGTTGTCGCAATTCCAAAAACTGTCTTTGCTGTTCAGCACGCTGTTGCGTATCACTATGTTTTTGCCGCCGTCGAAACAGTAGTTGCCGTCGATGGTCAAGTTGGTAGCAACGATATTCGTGCTGTTCATGCCAAAGTAGTTGCCTGCTACATGCACGTTCGACATGGTGACGTTACTGCACGCCCACAACGTCTCGGCGGCATCGCTGAATTCAACGTTGGTTAGCGTTAGCCCGTTGCACCTGCGGAAGGCTTTTGGCGCTTGCACGGCAACGTCTGTAAACTTTACATTGTTGCTGTACCATATTGCCGCGCGTGCGGTCGGCAGTAGTGTGCTTTTGATTACCGTCAGGTTGTTGCCGTACCACAGCGGATACTTCCAACCGAAGGTACAGTCTGAGACAACAACGTTTGCGCTTTGCTTGATGTGCGACTCGCCGTCGTCAAGCAGACAACCGACAAGCCGTATGTCGCTGCACATAAACAGTGCGCGTTCTCCCGTGAAGTGTTGATTTGTAATAGTTTTTGTCATGACGTACTCCGATGTCTTGTGTTAGCAGTGTGATAGATTATTGTAATTGTCCTTGCTTAAAACAGGTTGAAAGTTTTCTTTGCGGTCACTTTCAATCGACATATACCTAGATTATACCACAACACACGCTAAAAATGTAAAGTAAATGAAACAAATATTTATTTTTAGTTGTATTGCAAAGCAATTTGTGGTACAATTGTACTGACCAAAACAGTGGTTGCATAGTTAGCCTGCAATTGAATAGCGATATTTGCGGTAGTGCGTTATCTGCCGCGTTGCACATCCTGCCTTGTTCGACAACTCTTTCACATTGCGTCAACTACACTTCGTAAAAGGGGATTGCGTTCGGACGTCGATGTCGGATTACTACGGCTTCCGCGTGGAGTCAAAGGGTATTGTCCCCGGTAAGTTACTGATGACGTCTGACAGATCACCCACCCTGTTTTTGTCAGGTTGAACTCATCGAAAGAAACGGCTATGGCAGGATTATTGCTATTCGGCGATGACGTAGCGCAAGTTGAGATTGACTGTTTGCCTAACGACTGTATTTGTTGTGTCGTAATGTTGTAAATTGCCGCCATGGTATAAAAATCTATTACAAAAGAGGAAACTACAATGTCACGATTGTCTGCAAAAATCGCATCGCTACTTGTGTTTATTTCGGTTGTTTGTATGCTCGTAGGGTGTCGCTCGGACAGGCTTACTCCCAATGACGACAAGCAATTCGGCGACAACAGGCAGACTACGATAACCGTGTATATTTGCGGTGCAGTGGTCAATCCCGGTTACTACGCTTTGCCGCAAGGCGTTGACGTGCAAACTGCCATCGGTCACGCCGTATTGTGCGACGAAGGCATACTGCCTGCTAACTCGGTGGAGTTTGTGTCCGACAAGGACAGCATTATTGTAGACTTTGTCGACGGCAACAACGTTCGCCACAGTAGCGTCAATGCTAACGGTTTGAAGGTGCTTGCCCGCGCCGAAGCGGAAGGCGTTTCGGCAGAAGTAATCAATGCTCTTGCCGACTACATCGATAGACACGACAAAATACGCAACCGCACCGATTTGGAGTCGGCTCTGGGCGATCTGTACAAAGACAACTACTACAAGTTTTACGTGTCGGAGGAAGACTATCTTGAGAAAGATTAACCTTCGACTTTCTTTATTTTGCTTTGTTTCCATGTGTCTCGGCGTGTTTGCCGCTGTCGAGCTGATATACGGCGTTGTGTGGGTGGCGATTGCATTAGGTGCCATTTTTGTATGTTCGACAGTACTTACTGTCATTTTTAAGCATAGTTTGTGGTATGTAGCGGCACTGTGCATGCTTTTGCTTGCCGCAGGATTCTGCTCCGTGTATGCCGTATCGTTTGCCGCACAGGACAGAGAAATCGTCGAAGAAAAAGTAGTTCTGACAGGGCGTGTGTCCGACATCGGACGTAACGGCAACCCGACATCGGTCATCTATCTGGAAGAGTGTGTGACCGATGACTATCGTCTGCCCGGGGTAGTGGAGATGTGGTCGTTTACGCCGGATGCCTTTCATACGGGCGACAAAGTTACCGTCACCGGCACGCTACGCAGCAATTATGTTTTTAAGAGTTACATTGCCACCGTCGCTCTACGTACGCGCAGTTACTACAACCTGGATGCAGACAAAGTGATTTCGATAAAAAGAGGCAATATGCATCCCGACGAAGTCGTGCGCAAATACGTATGTGACGTGATGTATGCCAATGCCGACGAACAGTCTGCAGGCGTGTTGTACGCGTTGATTACGGGCGACCGTAACGCCGTCGACGACGAGATTGTCACTCTGTTTGAAAATACTGGTATCGTCCACCTGCTTGCAGTCAGCGGACTTCACGTCGGCGTAGTGGTGTCGTTGTTTGTTTTTCTGACGCGTAGACTTCGTTTGCATCCGCTTGTCGAACTTGTCATAGTGTTTGTGCCTTTGCTTGCCTATGCATATTTGTGCGGTTTCGGTCCGTCGGTAGTGCGTGCGGTTGTCATGACGGTTTGCGCCTACCTGTGTCGCGCACTTCGCGGTAGGGTGGATTTGCTCACTTCGTTGTCGTGGGCAGGCATCGTACTGTTGTTTGTCAATCCGCTGTACCTGTACGACGTCGGGTTTAGGCTGTCCTTTTTGTCGGTGTACGGCATCGCAACGCTGTACACGGCAATTTCGCGTTTGCTCGACAAGTTGCACATGCCGCGCCTTGTACGCAAATTGATCGACGCATTGACAATGTCGTTGTCTTGCACGCTTGTCACGTTTGCTGCAGTGGTGCATGCCTACGGCAAAGCCGGTTTGTGGGGCGTTATTTGCAACCTGTTTGCCATACCGCTTATTTCGACGGCGTTTGTGTTTGCGCTTGTCGGACTTGTGCCGTTTGTGGGCAAGTATATCGTCATTGCCGCCGACTACCTTGTTCGTTCCGCCGTTTGGGGCGCAAAGCTGTTCGGTACAACCGACACCCGCGTTTCGGTGCCGGTGTTGACTGTAACTACGATTATCGTCGTCGTATGGCTGTTTGCGGCATGCGGGTTTGTCAACATTAAACGTCGCGGTAAAATTATTTTAAATGCCGTTTGTGCGACATTGGTTGTTGTAAGCATGGTGTTTGCGCTTGTGCCAAAGCCTGTCGAAAAGGTTGCGTATGTTTCCGTCGGTTACGACGAAGCCGTTGTCGGTATGCTGGACGATGACGGGCAGGCAGCGGTAGTTACGTCCTTTCGTGAAAAGAAGAATTACAGCCTCGGCAATGTCACGGAAAAGCTGTTCAGACACAACGTCAAGTCTGTGTATTGGGTAGTGCAGAAATTTGAGCTGTGCAATGTAGACGTGATGAAAGAGTATGTTTCTGCCAAGCGCGGCGATCGTGTTTTTGTTGCCGACCACAGCGACAACGGCACGGCAGAGAGATTTCTAGCCCAAATCGGTGTGCCGCTTGTCAGATGTGCCAAAAATATGACTATCGGCAAAGGCGTTACGGTTACGGCGGTCTATGACGGCGATTTACGCGCCGTGGTGCTTGATGCCGACGGCTTTACCGTTGCCGACGTGTTTGGCAGTAACGTCGCCGTGTCCAACTTCGGCTACATGCGTAGCGACATTGACGTATACGTGATGAAGTACGCCATGCCTGCTTACGGCGGGCAACTTAAAACGACATTAAGTCTGTATCAAACTAAATATAATTGTAATATGGGCGCAAACAAGTACGGAAACTTTACAATTCGCCCGAAAGATGGTACAATAAACATTAGTATTCGGTAAGTGGCGACATTTTGTGTGTCTGCTTTCGATTGCCGATTCCCTGAAACAGTGTTTTTTTTGCAACATATGCGCTTACTTCGATGTAAGTCGCATTGGGTACGGTACGTCCGTCAAACGGGCAAACGGTGGTAAAAGTGATAGGATTTCTGGAATTGCGGGAAAAACTTAATAACGGCTTTGCCGCGCTTGCACTGTTCGGCAACGACGGCTGGGTAAAACGTCGCGCCATGGAGTCTGTCAGGCAGGTCTACGACGTCAAGGACGACGGTTTCGGTATCGAGCGGCTCGACGCACCGTCGGTAGACGACATCGTGTATGCCGCTTCCATGCCCAACATGCTCGGCGGCAAAAAAGTGATATTTGTCTACAACTTCGCTTTTCCGCAAGGGCGTGCGCAACAGGAAGGCAAGCGCAAGTTGTCGACGTTGTTCAAGGCGGACAATCCGACCTTTTGCGTTGTGTTTGACGTGGACAGTCTCAAAACGCTTGACGGCGTGGAGGGCGTGGAACCCGTCGATTGTAACAAACTTGACGGCGCAAGCGTTGTCAGGTGGGTTGTCGCCTACGCCAAACGTCAAGGCGTAGAGGTCGATCGAGCCGCCGCGCAAAAACTTGCCGAGTACTGCCTGTGCGACATGTCGCGTGTGGCAACCGAAGCGCAAAAACTAGTCGACTACGGCAAGTTTGACGTCACCGCGGTAGAAATGCTTGTCCACAAGGATATGGAGTATGCCGTGTATGACCTCAGCAAGCTTATCGCGCAAAAGAACGTACAACGTGCAATGGCGTCATACAAGGGTTTGCTTGCCCAAGGGGAAGAAAATCGTGCGCTGTTCGGGTTGTTGTACAACTTTTACAGGCGTGTGTACTACGTCAAGACGTCTACCGAGCTGACGGAAGAGCAAATCGCTGAGTGTCTTGGCGTAAAGCGTGGCGCAATCGGCTTTGCCAAGGATGTCGCGGCAAAGTACAAACCCATGCAACTCAAACGTGCGTTGTCGGTTTTTGTCGATGCCGACACCAAACTTAAAGCGTTTGTCGACGAGGACGAAGTGATGACTGCGCTTGTATTTAAACTGGCGACAATCTGACCAACAAGGAGAGTGTTATACGTGTTTTTCAAATTGAGACAAAACTTTCGGCTTGCCGACCTGCTTAGCCGCATATTGTTTGTGCTGACATACGCTTTTACATGTTGGCAACGCGCTTTTGCGGCGACCTATCTTGTAATGCAACAGGCAAATATATGGTTGGCAATTGCTTCTGCTCTGCTACTGGGCGTGATACTGCAATTTCTCGTACCGGTGGCGATTAACTTGTTTTTAAACCTTGCCAGGATACACAATGTGCCTACCGCCGAGTATTGCGTGGTGGCATTCGTACACTTTGCGCTCGGCTTTGTGTTGTGTGGGGTTGCCAATCTGTTCGGGTGGTTTTTCCCTGTGGCTTCGGTGTGGATAAGTACCCTTGCGCCGGTAGTTGTAACCGCCGCGGTAGGTATGCTGTTCTTCAAGGTCACGTCCAGGCTGTATTTCAATGACGTCACAACGCCGTCTTATGCAAAAATACTTGCGGCAGTGCTGTTTGTGTTTGTAGCGGTTGTGGGGGTGCTGGCATGAAAAATACGCTATGTCTGATTACCGTCGCAGTGCTTTGCGCACTGTTTGTTATGTGTTCTTCCGTGGCATTAGCCGAGACGGCGCAACCGTCGACCGACGACAGTCTGTACACGTTTATGACAGAGTTTGTCAACGCCAACACCGAACGCAGCGACGAAAAAAGCGAACTTGCCGCAGCCAACTGGCTTAAAGCCGTATTTGACAACGTTCTGCCCGACGGCACCGAGAGTAAAGTCGAGCGTGGCGACGTTAACGGAGAATATATCTACAATGTTACTGCGCGCATAAGCGGTAACACCGCCAAGCAACAAATAATTGTCGGAGCACACTTCGACGCTGTGTCTCACAGTGCCGGCGTAACCGACAACGCTTGTGGCGTAGCAGTGCTTTACGGCGTGATGAAACGTGTTTCGCAAGCGGTAAGCGACGGCAACGTGTCGGATTACGACATTGTGTTTGTCGTGTTCGGCGGAGAGGAACGAGGACTGCTGGGTTCGCAGTACTATGTGGATCACATGTCGGACGAGCAACGAGACGGTACGCTGCTTATGATAAACTTCGACAACGTTGCGGGCGGCGACGACTTGTATCTGCATTGTGAAAACAAGTCCACGAGCCTTGCCGACTATCTGGTTAAGCTTGGCGGCGGCAACATTGCCGAAAAGCCCTATCGCAAGGGCGTGTATAACAGTTTCGACACCTACGGTTACGGCTACTACGAAGAAATACAGGGTAGCGACCATACCCCGTTCCGTTTGGCGGGCATACCGGTTGCTCTGTTTTTCTCCGGCAACTACGACAACTTCGATTACGTGCAAAGTGCCGACGAGACAAATTGCGTGTTCAACACGATTGCCGACAGTCTTACGCATGCCGAAACTATCAGGTCTACCCTTGTGGCGCAGATGAATACTGTTTGCGACGTGGCGGCAACCGCACTTACGTCGGCGGATTTTGCTTCTGTTGCCATGGGCGCACGCAAGCAAATAGTCAATCTTGACGTTGCATACGGCGGACTGATACCCAAGCTTGTTGCGGTCGGACTGATTGTGATTTGTGCAATTTTGTTTGTGCCGTACTACCGCAAGTTGCAAAAGCGTGCCATCATGGGCACGGCAGAAGTCAAGACGGGGCGTGTGTTCAATCAACCCGACGCCGACGATATTTTTACCTTTGATAAATAGTAAGTAATTATGAGTAAACAAAACAAAACATTGTCCATGCCGATATATATTGCCGTTTATGCGGCGGTGATTGTAGTGTGTATCGTGCTGGATCAACTGACAAAAATTTGGATATTCGACGGCTTGTTGCAGTCCACCGAAGGCAATTCGGTGCAGGTGCTTGGCAACTTTATGCGTTTTACGGCAACATACAACGAGGGCGCGATTTTCGGCTTGATGAAAGGACGTGCCGCAGACATTGCTTTTTTTGTAATCACCGTAGCCGCAACGCCGCTGTACGTGTACTTTCTTATACGCAGTCGCACTCGTAGCGTGTGGGGGCAAATAGGCTTTGCTTTTATCGTCGGCGGTGCGTTGGGCAATGCAATCGATCGCGGGTTTGTGCATACGCAAGATACCTTTTTCAGCGGACAGGTTCGCGACTTTATTTCCTTTTCGATTTTTCCGCCGATATTCAACGTCGCTGACAGTTTTCTGACCATTGGCGTGGTGATGGCGGTACTTGCGATAGTGGTGTTTGACCCCGATTCGCTTGTCAAAGTGATTGCCGAAGAGGAATCCGCCAAGCAAGCCGCGCAGGCAGACCCGACGGAAACGGCGTCGCCCGAAACGCCGACGGAGCCTACCGACGACGTAGATGACAATACGAACGACCAAACGGAGCAAAACAAATGAAAACGATAGTGCAAACGTGTGAGACGGAATGTCGCAGGCTTGACGTGTTTGTAAGCAACGCTGCTTGCCTTACGCGTACACACGCACAAAAGGTTATTGCCGCAGGGGATGTAGCCGTCAACGGCAAGACTGTTGACAAGTGCGCCGTCGAAGTAAACGTAGGCGACGAGATTTCCATAACATTGCCCGACGACGCTCCGCTTAACATTGCCGCGGAAAATATACCGCTCGACATTGTTTACGAGGACAGCGACCTTGCCGTAATCAACAAGGCGCAAGGCATGATTGTACACCCGACAAGCGCAATCTACAACGGCACGCTTGTCAACGCATTGCTGTACTGCATGAAAGACCTGTCGGGCATCAACGGAGTGTTGCGCCCGGGCATCGTGCACAGGCTTGACAAGGATACAAGCGGACTTATCGTGGTGGCAAAAAACGACAACGCTCACGTAAATTTGCAACAACAGATACAAACAAAGCAGTGTCGTCGCATATATCTGGCACTGTTGGAAGGCGTTATCAAACAGGACGAAGGCTACATCGACAAGCCAATCGGGCGCAGCAGAAAGGACCGCAAAAAGATGGACGTGGTACCCGACGGGCGACCTGCGCAGACATATTGGTACGTGGTGCGCCGTTATCGCAACTACACCCTTGTACGTTTCGAGCTAAAGACGGGGCGCACTCATCAGATCCGCGTACACGCCGCAAAGATACTCGGTCACCCCGTTGTCGGCGACTACGTGTACGGACACAAGGATCGTAAATGGGGACTTGCAGGGCAACTTTTGCATGCATGGAAATTGATGTTTACTCACCCTGCCACGGGCGAAGAAATGGAGTTCGAGGCTCCCTTGCCCGACTATTTTGTACGGGTATTGGACGATATCGCAGGTACAGAGTTGCAGTAAAACTTGTGGTTTTGCGCAGTCGATTGTTCAACTTTGCCTCGGTTGTACAGATTTTGCGCTGTCCTGCACTTGTCAAAACGGCTGTTTTGTGATATAATAAAAATACTTTATTCAAAATGTCGACCGACGAGATATTTCCCGCCCGCCGACATATTTTAGTTGTGGACACCCTGATGAGAGAACACTTGAGAGACAAAATTAAAGAAGCGTTGTTTTCCGTTTTGCCTGTCGTGGCAATCGTCGTTTTGCTTGCCGTTACGCCGCTTGTGTCGCTGACGGGCAAGGAGATCGGCGTATTTTGCGCGTCGGCGGTGCTGATGGTATTGGGCATAGGTCTGTTCAGCCTTGGCGCGGACATGTTTATGACCCCCATCGGCGACTACATGGGCAGTGGACTGACTAAGTCCAAAAAAATGTGGCTGTTGCTGCTTGTCAGTTTTGCCATGGGTGTATTTATCACCGTTGCAGAACCCGACCTTGCCGTGCTCGCCGACCAGGTTGCAGGCAAGATCGACCGCGTTGCGCTGATTGCCACCGTTGGCGTGGGAGTCGGCATGTTTCTGTTGCTTGCCGTACTCAAGATCATCACGCAAAAGTCGCTTTCCAACATGTTGGCGTTCTTTTACATGGTGTTGTTTGCCATTGTCGCTATACTTGTCGAGACGGGCAACGGCGACTTTTTGGCGATGAGTTTCGACAGCGGCGGCGTAACTACAGGTCCCATCACCGTACCGTTTATCATGGCGTTCGGTGTGGGTATTTCGCAGACAATCGGTGGCAAACATGCCGACGAAAACAGTTTCGGTCTGGTTGCGCTGTGTTCGATCGGACCAGTGCTTGCCGTGCTTGTACTCGGATTGTTGAGTACGGGCGACGTCAACTACACTCTTGCCGACTATGCCGTGGCGGACAACGTATTTCTGACGTTTTTCGAGACTATGTGGCGCGTTGTTAAGGAAGTTGCCCTTGCGCTGGGACTGGTCGTTGCGTTTTTTGCGGTGGTGCAGTTTACATATCTCAAATTGCCTGCAAGCAAACTCAAGCGTATCGCGTTCGGTTTGCTGTACACCTTTGTCGGTCTTGTCATCTTCCTGACAGCGGTAAGCGTCGGCTTTATGCCTGTCGGCTTCAAGCTCGGTCAAGAGTTGTCAACACAACCGCATTGGCTCATAGTGCTGTTCGGCTTTGTAATCGGTATGGTGGTTGTGCTTGCCGAGCCTGCAATCCACGTTTTGAACAAACAAGTAGAAGAAATCACCAACCGCACGGTCAGCAAACGCAGTATGCTTATTGCGTTGTCGGTCGGCGTGGGACTTAGTATCGGTTTAAGCATGTTGCGCATGATTTTCGGTTTCAGCGTGCTGTACTACCTTATCCCGGGCTATATCATCTCGCTGGGACTGAGCTTTTTTGTGCCGGGTATGTACACGGCAATCGCGTTCGACAGTGGTGGCGTTGCAAGCGGTCCGTTGACAAGCAGTTTCATTCTGCCTATGGCAATCGGCGTGTGCGTCGGACTTAACGGCGGTAGCGCAAGCAAGGTGTTGACCGACGCATTCGGTATTGTGGCAATGGTCGCCATGACTCCGCTGATTACCATACAACTGCTGGGTTTCCGCGCGGTAATGGCGAAGAAGATGCGCGACAACATTGCGCAAAAACGTATTTTGTCGGCAGACGACGAACAGATTATTTACTTTGCGTAGTTACCCGACGAGTGACAAACAGGTTGTTTGTCGTTTCGTTTGAAATGAGCAACCTGATAAAGATCTTCCGTTTCGGAGCGTAGAAAGAGACGATGCGTCGGCTTGTTTGTCATTAAATGTTTAATACGTATCATGATTTTTGATACCGTTACAGCTCAAAAACAACTCATAACCACAACAAGGAGTGTACGCCATGGCAAGCGTCAAAACCAAGGATCTGATAAAAACGGTCATCAAGCCGCCCAAACAACGTGCCAAACAGAAACAACCCATCGCACCCAATAAATTGGTACTGCTGGTGACGGTTGTCAACCGCAAAAAAGCGGAGTTTTACGTCGACCTGCTGCAAAATTTCGAGACAAACTTGCAACTTGACGTAACTGCGTTCGGCACGGCAAACAAGGAATATCAATTTGTGTCCACCGACCCCGAAAAACAGGTAATTTTTACCGTAATTCGGCAGGATATGGCACGTGCGGCATTGGATGCGTTGGAGCAAAAGTTTGCTACCATCCGCGGCGGTAAGGGCATTGCCTTTACGGTGCCGCTTACAAGCACAATCGGTGTATCGGTGTACCAGTTTTTGACCAATATACAGTAGCATTGTGCATGTGCGCATATGCAGATATGTGCATGTGACAAACTTGACGTCAATAAAACGATTGCGGCGCGACCGCACAACAGAACAGGAGCATACAATGAGCAAGTATCAGGTAATATTTAGTATAGTCAACGCAGGTTGCCACGAACAAGTAATGGATTGCGCTCGTGAGGCAGGCGCAACGGGTGGCACAGTGATACACGCACGCGGCACAAGCAACCCCGATGCCGCCAAGTTGTTCGGTATATCCGTCCAACCCGAAAAGGAAATCGTCATGATAGTGGTGGACGAACAAATCAAAGACGCGGTTTTGCATGCGCTGTACAAGACGGTAGGCGTCAATACCGCCGCCAACGGCATAGCGTTTGCATTGCCCGTTGACGAAGTCGTAGGCATTGGCGCACCTGCTCCCGTTGCGCAACCCGAAGTCGGCGCGGCGACAGAACAACCCGACGGCAACGAATAGACATTGCGTTGCTCTGTGTTTTGCAACAAAAAAGCTGTCTGTCACAATTTAGTGACAGGCAGCTTTTACTATACCTTTTTGTTTTATTTATGCAGGGGCATGCTGGGTTGTGGCAACAGTTCGGCTAACGTAAATACCTTGTAGTCGTCGTAGTTGCGTGCAAGTATCACCTGAAAGTCAGGCTCGCAAAACTCGCACATAACCTGGCGGCAAACACCGCACGGCGGACAGAAGTCGCCCTTACCTATTGGCGTGTTTTCATCGTTGCCCACAATGGCAATGGCGGCAAAGTGGTAGTCGCCTTCCGACACGGCTTTGAATATCGCCGTACGTTCGGCACAACTTGTCGGTGTGTAGGTGGAACTTTCGATGTTGCAACCGCGGTACATCTTGCCTTCTTTTGTCAGCAAGCATGCGCCTACCTTCCAGTGGGAGTAGGGCGTGTACGCCATTTTTTGCGCTTCGTAGGCTTCTTTTACAAGCAATTTGTAGTCTATCATTTTTGTCTCCTTGCAGAGTTTATTTTTGTTTTGTGGCGATGTATTGTCGCAAATTTCTGTATACGTGTCGTGTTTTTTGTACTTTTGCATAGTCTGTGGCGTGGCGCGATGTGTTCGCTTGCCCTAGCGTTTGTATGGTGTAGACGACTTTTTGCCAAATACCTGCATTGCGGCAATTTCGTCTATGTGCGCTACAACAATTTTTTGCGCTTCTACTCCCAGGCGCACCGACGTGTAGTATTTGCCGTCCTTGTCTTTGCGCGGTTCGGAAGTTATGTCTGCGGCTTTGCCCTTGCCGCTGGTGGTTTTGTAACTTATTCCGTTGGCTTCCACGTCCAACAGGTAGCCGTTTTGCGTCAACCATGCGTACACGGCGGTGGTGTACACCTTGCGCATGCCGAGTTTCTCGGTGGCAGCGTTGAAGTATTCTGCGATGTCGCGCGCGTACATACCGCGTCTGTCGTAGGGGAAGGCGTCGATTGCCGCTTTCGGTGCTTCAAATGCTCGCTTTGCCTTGTTGAATGGTCGTTTTGTGTCATTCGACGTGCTTGCAGTCGAGTCTTGCGATTTCAATTCCACAAGTTCTTGCAGTAGTGACGACACGTAAAACAGACACCGCGTAATTTTGACATTGTTCAGCAAGTCGTCCTCGGGCAGAAAAGCGTCGGTAAGCGGATTTTGTCCGTTAGCCATTTTGTCGATATAGTTTTTGGCGTACAGTATCTTTTGTGTTTCGTTCATATTCTTCTCCGACGATATGTTTGGATACAAATTATATCACAACGCCCGACCGATTTCAAGGGGTAAATTGACGTTTTTTGACATATTTTTGTACGAAGTGGCAAATTGTCTCTGCTGATTACTGCTGCAAGGTCTGCAAACGATAAATTATACTTCGCAATTTGTTGGTTTAGTAACGCTACTCTACCTGCAAAAAGACTTTCTCCAACGTAGTGACGGTAAGCATTGTGAAACGGAACGCTACGCATGTTCAACCGAGACAGATGACAAAAAAAACAGCCGTAGCCCAAGGAAGTTTGTCCAATGGACGACAAAACGAGCTGTCCGATTGGCAAACGAACCTCAAGCAAGGCTGTTGCCGTGGTCTACCTGCCGAGAGTCGTCCGACCGCATATTTGCGGCGGTAAGTGTAGTGAAACGGAGCGCTACGCGTGTTCAACCGAGACAAATGACAAAAAAACAGCCTTAGCCCAAGGAAGTTTGTCCAATGGACGGCAAAACGAGCTGTCCGATTGGCAAACGAACCTCAAGCAAGGCTGTTGCTGTGGTCTACCTGCCGAGAGTCGAACTCGGATCAACGCCGTCGGAGGGCATCATTCTATCCATTAGACTACAGGTAGACGTTTGTTTTGCTTGATTATTTTAGCACATTTTTGCCCGTCCCGCAAGGAATAAAGGGGTATTTTTGCTACAAAAAGTGTACTTTGCAAATTTTTTTGCGCAAAGTGGTGTAAAACGATTGATAATTGCCGCATTTTGTGATATATTATGTAGGCTGAATTGTGCTGGTGTGGTGGAATACTCCGCAACGACAGCTCCGTGGCGTTCGCCGCAGGGGTGGCGGCTCGGCTGAGGGCAGACGCGTTGATGCGTCAAGTCATCGGGGATATTCGGCGATTTAATACGTGCTGGTGTGGTGGAATGGCAGACGCGTCGGACTCAAAATCCGATGTTGGAGACAACATGTGGGTTCAAGTCCCACCACCAGCACCAATGGATTACTCCGTATTTTATGCGGAGTAATTTTTTTTGTAGCGGTGTGGTTCGGGTACGGTGTGGTGTAATACTCCGCAAGGACGGCTCCGTGGCGTTCGCCGCAAGTGCGGCGGCTCGGCTGAGGGCAGACGGTCGGACTCAAAATCCTATGTTGGATTAACTCGTGGGTTCAACGTCCACCACCAGCACCAATGGATTACTCCGTATTTTATGCGGAGTAATTTTTTTTTTGTGCAGTGGTGTAGTTCGGGTATAACGGGTGGAATATTCGGCTTGCGCCGAATGGCGTTCGCCGCTCGTAGGTTTTCAAGTTTCGGCACGCAAAGACAAAAATTTGATTCTTCGTTTGTTTGTGGATTCCCAAAATAAATTCCACTGTGGAAGTCACTTTGGCGGTTTACTTTTGTTTTTATCATACAAATAAGATTTAGATTGACATCTCCCATAGATTGTATTATAATACTTTTATAATTTGATACTTATGGTTTGATATGGGGGAAAATTGTTATGACCAAGCTTGAGTTTTTGCAAAAAATAAAATTTTATATCAAGGAAATTGACAGGTTTAACAGTGAACTTAAATCCAGATTTCCCAATTGTGAAAACAATTTAGAATTACGCAACTTCATTGACTTTTATCAAAATACGAAGGCTGATTTTTTACGAAAAATCGAGCAATATTCAAACATGAGTGATGAATCG
>CAKQXG010000016.1 GCA_934281515.1 uncultured Clostridia bacterium
AGATAGACCACGGCGCTTACTATCGTCAACGGCAAGATTATAAGCAACGCCGTAGCTTGTGCGTTTTTTTGCTTGAATTTAGCCACGGCAAGCAGAGTAGAGACTACTATCACTCCGCCGCCACCGCCGAGAAAACCGTTTACAAAACCTGCCAATGAACCCAATATAATCATTATCCATTTGTTTTTTGTCGACAATTTCACTATTTTACCTCAATTTACCGCCTGATTATGCGTTGAAATATTTGCCTTTTTTTTTAGTTTGTATTATAATAGCACTATGTATGTACTTCCTACATACTTTATTTGGTTGCGCCGAAGTTTTTTTGAGCGGCGCAAAATACAGAAAAAGGTATTGAAGAAACTATGAGCAAGAAACAGACAACAACAGCTCCGAGCCTTTCGGAAAGCACAAAACGGACAATTTATATTGCCGTAATCATTGCCGTGGCTGCAATAATCATTGCAATAAGCCTGGCATTGATTCTTCAACCGGGCACAACGCCGGTAACTCCCGACGAAATCGCGGACAAAGACGGAGGCGTAACGCCGAGCAGTTCCTCAACAACGGTTAAGAACGGAACATTCGAAGGCTGGACAATCAAGCAAGACAACGAAACATTCCCTCTGCTTGCCAACAAGTGGTGGAATGCTTTTACGCGCAACACCGATTCTTCCAACGGATCCACCACGTCCACGACAAGACTGTCGCAGGTTATCTCTTCCGACAGCAGTGAGAAAGACGTTGACCAATTCCGCACAAACGGCAGCGCAGTGTACGGCATCATCGATACCGCCGACAGCAAAGACTCTCCTTGGAGCAAAGTTTCCTCCGACCTTAAAGAGTTGGGCATCGAACTTGCCTCCAACCCCGGCACGCACGAGGGCAGCGAAGATAGCAACATCTACATGATTGCCGCCAACAAGGCCACTTCCGTAGCCATCTTGTCGCAACGTATCAGCGTAACAAGCGGTTCTTACGTCAAGATCGGCATGTATGTCAACACCACCATGCTTAAAGGCACCGGCCGCATTGTGTTGCAAGAGGGCAAATACTACTCCTCTTCCATCAGCGTCAAAACCGACGATACAGGCTTGTATGTAAGTGAGGAACTGACACCCAACACCAACACCGAAAATGCTTGGCAATACGTAGAGTTTTACATCTTCAACAAGAGCGGCGCCACCAAGTACGCCAACGTCAGCATCAACATGGGCAACGTGTACGCCGATGACGTTACCGGTAGTGGCTTCCTGTTTGTTGACGACATCACGTACGAAACGGTTTCGTCCAACGACTACCGCCTGCACCATGAAGACATCAAGGCAAAGGTGTTTGACAGCGAAGATAAAGACACCACCGCAACATCGGTTGCAATGACAGGTCTTGACGGCAGCAGCCTTACGGCTATGAGCGCAAGCGACTACCTCAACGAAGCTGCGGCAAAGTACAACAACGAAGTGTACAGCCCCTACTTCGGCGACGAACAAATCTACAAAGTGTCGGCAAACGGAACAAGCAAGAACGTAGTCGGCATGAGAGTAGACAAAGTTATCGACCTTGTCAAGAGCAATACTTACGGCGCAGACTGTGCGCACATCAGCTTTGCTTTGCGCATGAGTGCGGAACAACGCAACACTACAGCCAAGGTTGTTGTAGAAAAACTCGACGCTAGCGGAAATCCGTTGACCGAACCCGAATACGCCACCACTTTCACGGCGGAATCCGTGGAAGATATTTCTGCCGCCGACGCTAACTGCGGTTGGAAACTGTACCACATCTACCTCAAACCGTCCGACTACCCCGGTATTACCGACAAGGTACGCATCACACTGTACATCGGTTCGGAAAAGGAAGTCGAGGACGTGGCGCACGCATTTAAGGGTACGTTGTACGCAACAAACGTTTTGTTTGAAATGGTTACGCAACAAACGTACAGCAACGGCGACAACGAATCGGACAGCGTTGTAAAGAAAGCAAGCATGTCCACGGTTGTAAGCAACGTCGAAATCACCAACGGCAGCTTCTCTTCTTGGGACAAGGTAAACAACCAACCCAGCGGCTGGACGCCCGTATTCGGCGGTAGCAACGACATCTTTAAGGACGGCAAGCCCAACAAGCTTAGCGGCGACAAGATCGCTCATACGGCAGTTGAAGGCAGCGGCGTTGTACAAAACACCACCGATGCCCCCGCAACCGACGACGACGTGAAAAACATCTTGCAAGTAAGCGCAAACGGAACATCCTTCGGCTACATGAGCTCTTCCATGAGCTTGTCCGCAAACCAAGTGTACCTCATCAGCGTACTTGCCAAGGTAAGTGGTTCCGCCAAACCCTCTATCCACATTGTAGACACGACGGCAGGTAGTGAACGCGCCGACAAGGTAATTGCTTCCATTACCGCAACCGCCGACAGTAGCAAAGTCATCGACGATATCAAGTTTGCCGAAAACGGCAAAGAAGGCGACGGCTGGACTCGTTACTACTTCGTAATCGTTACAGGCGCAAAATCCCGCACGGTACGCCTTGTATTGATGAACGGCGACATCCTTGGCGAAACCGACGGAACGGATACGGTTTGCTACGACATCGCCTCCAAAAAGACCATCGGTAGTTACAGCCTTGCGCAAGAAAAGGATACCGACACGGAAAAAACCGTTACGTTTACGGCTACGTCCGGCTACACCGCTTTCGACGAACTTCTTAAAGACGACAACTTCAAAGCAAACAAGTTGACCAACGTCAAGACAGTACACCCCACCGATGCGGAATGGACCGAAATGAAGAAGATCGAAAAGACCGACGACACAACCGACGACGACAACAAAACGCCCGACACAACCGTCAAGAGCGAAGTCGACCTTGGATTGCTGTTCTCGGTACTCAGCTCCGTATTGCTAGTCGCGGCATTGGCAGTAGTAGTTGTAGTGCGCATCTTCAAAAAGAGAGCGTAAGCAAGCAACAAAACCGTAGTTTATTCAACCGATATAAAACCGACAAGCCGTCGCTCAACGGCTTGTCGGTTTTTTGTATGTATATAATAAGAATATATGAGGGGAAACCCTTTTTGCAAAAAGCGGTTTCCCCGCACCATTTCCCAAAAACTTTGACTAATACTGTTAATTACTTGTCGTGTCTGATTTTTATTTTTTTTGTTACAGACCAACTTGTCAAAATTATTTTGCAGCTATTTGCATTTTTTGGCAAATCTCGGTTGCTACCTGCTCGGCCGTTTTTCCGTCCGTATCGACCACAATGTCGGCATATTTTTTATAGTAGTCGGCGCGACGTACGACAAAGTCCGCAAGTTGCTCCGAAACTAGGTTGTCAAACAACGGGCGCGACGTTTCGCCCAGACGACACGCAACTTGCTTGGCAGACACTTGCAACCACACCACCGTGCCTTGACAAGCAACCTTTCCAAACTCGCTCGACATCGGCGTACCGCCGCCACATGCAACTACGGCGTTGTCGACGACCAACTCGGAACACACTTGGCTTTCCGCCAGGCGAAACAATTCCTCGTTCCAAACGTCGCCATCGTCGTTAGTGTCGATGAGCATTTGGCGGTAGAGCGCATAGGTTTTGTCGTCGGTATCGACAAATCCTTTCCCTGTACGTTCGGCAAGCATTTGGCCCACCGTCGACTTGCCCGAAGTGGCAAAGCCCACCAGTATTATATTATTACTTGCACGGTTGCTCATCTGTGCGCTTTTGGCAAAGTAGTCGACTGCGTCGAAGTAACTGACAATACCCTTACCGAAAAACCGTGCCGCACAAACATCGGCAAGCACGTCGGTGCGTCTGAAAACCTCACGTTTGTAAATATCGGTCATATGCACTTCCGCAACGGGAACGCCTATGCACTCGATACAATCGCGCAAAGCATAACTGTAATGACTGTATGCGCCTGCGTTTAGCACCACCCCGTCGCAGTCGGTTTGTTGAAGAATGTCCACAAGTGCGCCCTCGCTGTTACTTTGAGCGCAAAGCATTTGTACCCCGAGTTGTGTGGCGTAGTCGACAATCTTGTCTTGCAAGGTTTCAAGTGTATCCGTCCCGTACAAAGTCGGGTCGCGACGTCCCAACATATTTAGATTAGGTCCGTTTAGTAACAGTAATTTCATTGTGTATCCTTTAATCATTTGACTGTGTAATGCAAAGCCTACGAGCTGCGCAAAAATACTCGAAACTTGCCCTTCCTTGTCCGTACAACATGTCCGAACCGTCGGCACAGGGTATGCCTTGTTGTTTTGCTTTGACCAACAGAGGGCTTTTGCCGTCGTAACTTGCCACAAACACGTACTTTACCCTTGGGGGAAGATCGATTTGCGCCTCGAAGTCGCACGGCGGAACAAAGCTCAGTACACCGTCGGGATCGACGATATCCGTAGCCAAACCGTACTTTGACGTCAGCCGTGCCGCATGCTCGTATGTACGATTGCACACCTGCACACGTGCGCCCGCTTGCAACAACGTCGCAATGCACGCTTCCGCCGCTCCGCCTGCGCCCACAACCCACAAACGGGCGTTTTTGTAGACGAAGTTGTGTTTGTTCAGTGCATAAATCAATCCGATACCGTCAGTCGAGATCGGCACAACACCCTTTGCTATGGTGTTGACCGACGGCAATTCGCTGTCAAACAGCCGCGCAACACGTTGCTTAAACGGCACCGTGACGTTGCACCCGTCAAAACCGTCGATTACGCTTTTCAGTCGATCGTCGGAAATATCACGGGGAAGATTGACAATTTTGTAATCCATTGTCACGTCGGATTGCTCGGCAAAACCGCGCATAAGCTCGGGACTGCGACTGTAATCGATGTTGCACCCCAACACGGCATATCTGCCGAAACGCACACCCAGACTTCGCCAAAAATCGGGGAAAGACACCGCCACGCAATCGGGATTGGCAACGCTGCCACCGCCTGCCGCAACACACAACACCGCTTGACTCATTACAATTCGGTGGTCGTCGGTTGCCGCAAAAACGGGATGATTGGCAATTGTTCCGTCGGACATGACAATCAAGTTTTCGCCGTCAACGCAAGCTTTTTGTCCGCATGCGTGGGCCATATCGACAATGGCGGCAATACGGTCCGACTCCTTGTGGCGCAGTTCGCCGACATCGCAAAACTCGGCACGTACTCCGCAAGCAATCGCCACTGCGGCAATCAAGGGGATTTCGTCGATTGCCGAACAAACGTCCTCCTTGCCGACAAAAATCGGTTTGTCGACGGTCGATGGCAACACGGTGATGTCGGCGATATCTTCGCCGCAATCCGTGCGCTTGTTGTCTAAAACAAATCTTGCGCCCGCACGTTGCAAAACACGCAAAAAACCGATACGTAGTTGATTTACGCCTACATTTTTGACAGTCAAACACTGTTTGCGCACCAACGCCGCCGCCAACAAATACGCCGCCGACGAGAAATCGCACGGTACGGTAATGTCAAATGCGTGTACCTTTGACGGCTTTACCATAGTACCGCAAATATCCGCGCCGACGTAACCCAACATACGCTCGGTATGGTCGCGCGTTGGTACGGGTTCAACATACGTAGTTTCTCCGTCGGCAAACAGTCCTGCAATCAAAACCGCGCTTTTGACCTGCGCAGAATTAACTTCGGCACGTATAGTTTGTCCGACAAGTTTGCCGCCAAGCGTTTCAAAAAGTGCACCGTCGGGATAGGCAAATTTGGCCCCCATTTTTGCAAGCGGCTCGGTTACTCGTTTCATCGGGCGCACAGACAAACTGTCGTCGCCGACAAAGGTTGCACGTACGCCAAGCCCTGCGACAACTCCACACAACAGCCTTGCCGTGGTGCCGCTGTTGCCGCAGTTCAACACGACGTTGTCCCTAGGAATCACAATCGGCGATACGTATGCAGTTGTGCCGTCGATGTCAATGACTGCGCCCAATGCACGCAAACACGACACGGTGGACATCACGTCGTCGCACTGCGACAGATTTCGCACGACGCTTCGCCCGTCGGCAATTGCCGCAAGCATCAACGCACGATGGCTGACAGATTTGTCGCCGCCGACAAAACTGCCATCAAGTTGTATTGTAGAGTTGATGTAAAGCATAGTTTATTTGCACAATGTTTCCGCTACATAGTCAAACGGTAGCGAAATTTGTTTTGCGCCGCTGTCTGTCGGCAACGCAAAAGCGATGTTGCCGTCGGCGGCATTTTTTTTGTCTTGTTTGATTGTTTCAAGTGCCGAAAGTGTCACATTGCAGACATCAAAGTGGCGCATAATCTCGCCTTGCCACTTGTTCATATATGCAAGCGTGCATAATTCAAGCCGCCTTGCGAGTTGTAACTCGTAGTACAGTCCGTTGGCAACGGCTATGCCGTGAGGTATGTTGTACGCCAATTCCACGGCATGTCCCACGGTGTGTCCTGCGTTTAGTGCGTGCCGTGCGCCGCGGTCATAAAAATCTTCTTCGCACAAACGCTCCTTGTAATCTACGCACAGACAGATCGTTTCGATAAGGTCGGTCGCGCCGTCGATACGTGCGTTCAACATGCGATATTTCAACACTTCGCCCATACCGCTAGCCAGCTGTACGTTGTCCAACGTACTCAAAAAACTCACGTCGACAAGAGTGTCGGCTCGGTAAAACGTGCCGACGGCATTCTTAACGCCGCTAAGATCAATGGCGGTCTTTCCTCCGACGGAACTGTCCACCATGGCAAGCAAAGTTGTCGGCACATGAGTAAGACGCACGCCGCGTTTGTACACGCTTGCGGCAAAGCCTACCGTATCTCCCACGCTGCCACCCCCGACAGCAACAACTTTGCCGTCACGCGACAATCCTTTTTGCAAAAACCACCTGCACAATCCTTCCGCCACGGCAAAGCACTTGGCTTGTTCGCCGTCGGGCAACAAATAGACATTGTCCCCGACTATGCCGTACAGGCGTTGCAAATTGCCGTCGGTCACAATAAGGCTGTCTGCAAAATTCTGTTGCGAAAAAGGCGCAAAAGTAATCATATCAATCCTTGTTTAATCATTTGGTCAAGCAGTACCGTAGCAAGTATATTCTCGGCAATAACGCCAACGTTCGGAACAACGCAAGTGTCGGCACGTTCCACATGTGCTTGCACCGCCCTGTGAGTAACGCTGTCCACCGTTTCCACGCCGTCAACGGTAGGTATCGGTTTTACGACAAGCTCGGCGACAATAGGTTTGCCTGTGGACAAACCACCTACAATGCCGCCGCAAACATTGGTGTCGTAAACAATTTTGTCGTTGTCTACCGTCAGTTTGTCGGCAAGTTGCCGTCCCGTGCCACCGTTATAATTACGCCAATCGCCAAAGGCGACGCACTTGACCGACGGTATACCGGCAAGCGCACCTGCAATCACGGCGTCGAGTCGCTGCGTGTAGGGGACAATTTCGCCCAGTCCCATCGGCACGCCGTCGGCGCATACCAAGCAAACGCCGCCAAGACTATCCTTGTTTTGTCGCGCATTGTCCACGGCTTTTGCCATTACAGCAGTCGCTTGTTGCGACGGACAATGCAATACGTCAAACCAACTTTGTTTGTCACTGACGCCGCGCACAAACCATTCCTCGCACACGACGCTGCCTATTTGTTTGGTAAAACTGTACGTAAAAACATCATACGTATCTAAAATTTGCTTACAAATTGCTCCCAACACCACGTAGCACACACTGTTGCGCGCAGAAGCGATTTCTTCTACTTGTCGAGCAGTCATATCGGGAAAGCGAGCCTGCCCCACAATGTCGGCATGTCCTGCGCGCAATGCAGTTATGTCGGGTAGCGGCTTGTTGTTGTCGGCATGGTTCGGCACAAAAAATTCCACCGTACCGCCGATAGTCAATTTGCCGTCGCGCTGTCCGACAAAGCGCACAATGTCGTCGTACTGCTGACGTGCGCTACGCCCGTAACCCGTTTTACGACGGCGAAGTTGCTCGTTTACGCATTCAACGTCAACAATAAATCCGTCGGGCAAACCGCTGACAATACCGCCGTATCCCCTGCCGTGGGAAGTGCCGAAAAACTCGTAGCTTATCATTGGTTTTCCGACTCCTTCTTTTTCCACGCTTCGGGCATAGTACGATTGTTTTTGAACCAATCGGTGTCTTTCAATTGCGTAGCGTTGTTTGAAAAATACATTTTGTACTCGTTTTCGCCCGTTCCGTCGGCTTTGGCAGTTGCGGCAAAAACTATGTTTCCGTTCATTGACTCGAAACCTTTGTCGGTGTCGTTTGCCAACGACGTGCAGTAAACGTTTGCGGTGTACTTGCTTATTCTGTCGACAAACGCCTGCGTCGGGAATGTGTTTTCCGGCTTTGCCTTGTATTCGTCGCTACCGGCGCAACAACAAACGCATGTAATTTGCGGCTTCACCTTTTCCAGCAAAACTTCGTTACTCGACGTCTTTGAGCCGTGATGCCCCGCCTTAAACAAAACGCATTGCGGCAAATCGGGATTCATTTCCACAAGAGATTGCTCGCCCGCTTCTTCCAAGTCGCCGGTCAACAAGTAATGGTCGTTGCCTTGGGTAAACAACAAGCAAACCGAGTAGTTGTTTTCGTCACCGCTCTTTTCGGAATAGAATTTGTGTTCCAATACTTCCATTGTAATATTGTCGGTAAGTTGATAGATTTTTTGCGCACCGTTTTGTTGTTTTACACATTCCAATGCGGTGTAAACCTTGGTAGAATCCAGACTATCAAGTCGACTTCTTTGCTTTTTGTAATTTTCGTATGTACCCGAATCCTTGTTTGACAGTGCAAAATCAATAAAAGTACCTACTGCAAATCTTTCAAGCAGACTCTTATTTGTTTTGTCGCCGGCAAAACCAGAAATATGGTCTTGGTCGGCATGCGTGGCAATGACATATTCCAACTTACCATCGGTGCAATACTGCTTGATGTACTTTTCTATCGTAGAAACACTGTTTGTGCGACTACCCGCATCAATCAAAATATCGTTGTCGCCTGCCTTGATATAGATACTGTCGCCCGTATACTTGTTGCCGAGTTCCAGGAAGTGTATCGACATATCCGCGGCGGTGATTTTGGTAACGTCGTAGGTTTCGGAATTGAAGTCCAGCGGCGTGTTTGACGAGAGATTGAGTATCGAGTCAAACCACCCTGCGAAGTAGCCATACACCACCACGGCAACAATTGCGACAATCAGTATCAACACAAACACTTTAAGCGCAGTATTGTTGCTCTTGGCAACGGCTTTGACCGTGTCGGTAACTACGTCGGCGGTTGTGGTAGTTTTCTTTTTGCGAGTAGAAGTCTTGCCCGATGTCCCGCTCGACTTTCCGCTTGACTTCTTTTTGTTTGTATTCTTGTCGGAAGCAGACTTTTTTGCCATATTGTCCTCCATGTAAATATTTCGCGTTTAGCAATCAGCGTATCAGCAACGTTTCCTTGATTTCCGGCATAGCTTCCATTGTGGCGCGGTAGCCTTCTTCCACCATTTCGTCAATAAAGTCCAGACTCGTGTTTTTGTACATGCCAAGCTCCGGCTTGACAACAACGTCGCTGTTGTGGTAGCCCTTGTACATTGTACCCTTGGTAGTGATATGCCACGTAGCAAGCAATGTATTCCACACCTTTGTCGAATCCGTGCCTTTGCCGCGTTGGTAGTTGAGGTCGACGCCGATTACCACCTCGGCACCCATGCGCCTGCACACGTCGGCAGGCATGTTGTTCAGTAGTCCGCCGTCCACAAGCACGTAGTCGTACATTTTGACAGGCTTAAACACCACCGGCACTGCCGCGCTTGCCGACACCGCCGTCTGCACACTGCCCTCGCACAAAGTAATCTCCTCACCGCTGACAAGGTCGACAGCCACTGCGGAAAAAGGCATTGGCAAGCTTTCGATAGTAGCATTGCCCAACACCCGCCCGACAACCCTGCCTATGTTTGCAGCGTCGGAGCCGAACGACAGCAAACTGTTGAGAATGTCGCGTTTTTTGACCTTCTTCACCTCTTCCAGCATGGTTTGCCAACTGACGCCTGCGGCATACAAACTGCCGAAGATACTGCCCGCGCTTGTGCCTGCAACGCAGTCGAACCTGATGCGTTCCTCCTCGAAGGCACGAAATACGCCTATATCGGCAAAACCTTTTGTGCCGCCGCCCGACAGCGCAAGTCCCGTCTTGAATTTAAGTTTTCTGTAACCGTCCTTGTCGACGGCAAAATTTGACCGTTTCATAGACAAATTATACAACAATTCGGCATTATTTGCAAGTCTAACTTCTACTTTGACGATGCATTTCTTTCGACGCAAACAAAGATGTAGCCACAATGTGTATACAACTAACCGAATTACTCAATACGACGTAAAACCTCGACTTGACCGCAATTTAGTCGACAAAACGCCCGTTTGCCGCAAAACATAAACACTGAACAACGTTTCGTACACAAAAATTTGTCGATTACACTAAACAAACGGCGCAAAAAGTGGTATAATATAGAAAAATAAAGGAGCAAATACCATTATGAGTGAATTTGTAAATAAACTTAAACGTGCCAAATGGGACAGCATTGTTATCGCCGTCCTGACCGTAGCATTGGGACTTGTCTGCGTGTGCCTGCCGACAGAATCGGCAAGCGTAATCACCACGATATTCGGAATCGCGTTGATTGCAATGGGCATAACGCTGTTTGTACAATTCTGCTTTATCGGCGGATTTGTCGGCGGTAACCTGCTTGTGTTGGGCATTGCCATGATGATTGTAGGTATCTTTGCCCTGTCTCGCCCAACAATGATACAAAGCATTGTCACGGTGTTGTTCGGTGTGTACATCTTTGTAGACAGCCTTACGTCCATGACAGACAGTTTGCTGTGCGCCAGTGCCCGCATGCCCGGTTGGGTGCTGATGTTTGTCACATCTATCATTACTGCAATTGCAGGTATCGTGTTGATGTTTGCCGACTTTGAATGGGTTATGGTTTTTGCGGGCGTTTCGCTGATTGTGGAAGGCGTAAGACGTTTTGTAATCACCCTTACAATGAGCGGCAAAGTGCGCCAAGCCAAAAAGATCATCAAGGACGCGCACACTGTAGACGAGGACGACTACACTATTTACTAAAATTTTGTATACGTATCTAAAATTTGATGACAAAACGGACTGTGAAGCAGTTCACAGTCCGCATTTTTTGTTTGTACGTCACGACGCTTGTCGTTTGGCAAACAATTTACTTCTTGAAATAACGGTTGTACAAGCCTTGGAAAGCCTTGCCGTGACGGGCTTCGTCGCGAGCCATTTCGTGTACGGTGTCATGGATGGCGTCAAGGTTCAATGCCTTTGCACGTTTGGCAAGTTCCGTCTTGCCCATGGTTGCGCCGTTTTCCGCCTCGATACGCATGCGCAGATTTTCGGCGGTGCTGTCGGTTACGACTTCGCCAAGCAGTTCGGCAAACTTGGCGGCGTGTTCGGCCTCTTCCATAGCGGCCTTTTCCCAGTACAAACCGATCTCGGGGTAGCCCTCGCGGAAAGCCACACGGCTCATTGCAAGATACATACCTACTTCGCTGCACTCACCGTTGAAATTGGCGCGCAAATCGTCGAGAATGTCCTGAGGTACACCCTTGGCAACGCCTACAACATGTTCGGCGGCCCAGCTCATTTCACTGTCTTGCTTGACAAATTTGGATGCAGGCGCACCGCAAACGGGGCATTTTTCGGGGGCTTCGGGGCCTTCGTGTACATAACCGCAAACAGAACAAACAAATTTCATAGTAGTTTCTCCTTTATTTTTTTATTATTATTTATCGACGCAAGTTTTGCGTCAAAAAAACAAGTTAGTTACCTTTGCACTTGTCGCACACGCCGTACAACACAATGTCGGCACGCTTGACGTCGGCAATGTCGCAAGTAAGGTGTACCTTGTCGGGGGCAACGTCCGTCACTGCACCACACTCGATACAGGCAAAATGCGGATGAGCATATGCACGCGCGTCGAAACGCTCGCTGTCGCCTTCTACGCTGATACGCATTGCACGCCCGTCGGCAACAAGTTCGTCCAGATTGCGGTACACCGTGCCGAGACTGATGTTGGGCATTGTTTTGCGTACTTCGTTGTAAATCCACTGTACCTGCGGATGAGTGTCGGTAGAGGCAAGCACATTGTACACCGCCTCTCTTTGACGGGAGTATCTCATAGGCAAATCTCCTTTGGTGATTATATGATAACATTTCCTATTTAGCTTGTCAAGCATTTTTAGGAAACTTTCCTATTTATTTTTTTTTGACTATTGACAACGAGCATTTTGTTGCAAAAAACGGTAATATGATTTACAATGGAAAGGCAAAGTAATAGTTGATGTTTGGCTATGCCGACTTACTTCTATTTACTATTCGTTTCTCATGGCAGGATAATTTTTTTAAAAATGTTGCTTGCCAACCACTTATAAATACAATAAAAAGGACTATATATGACCACACAAGAAATGCTGTCGCCGATGAGACGGGCGATAAACGACTACAACATGATTAAGCCGGGCGACAAAGTTGCCGTTGGCGTGTCGGGCGGTAAGGACAGTCTGACGCTACTGACGCTACTGCACGAGTACCAACGCTTTACCGATCGTCCGTTTGACCTTATCGGCATTACGATAGATATGGGATTTACAAAGGACGCGTATGCGCCCGTACAAGAGTACTGCGACAAATTGGGCATAGAGTACCACATCGTGCCGACGGACATTGCCGAAGTGATATTTGACATCCGCAAGGAGAAAAACCCTTGCAGCCTGTGCGCAAAAATGCGGCGCGGTGCGCTTAACAGCGAGATTGTCGCACGCGGTTACAACAAGTTGGCTCTCGGACACCACCAGGACGACGTTGTAGAAACATTTATGTTGAGTCTGTTTTACGAAGGACGATTGAACACATTCCAACCGCGCAGTTACATGTCGCGCACGGGCGTTACGTTGATACGCCCGATGATCTACATCGAGGAACGCGATATTGTCGGCTATGCACGCGATTTGCCCGCGTGTCACAATCCCTGCCCTGCCAACAAGAACACGCAACGCGAGTATATGAAGCAACTGCTGCGTACACTGTCTGCCGACACGCCGGGGCTTGCAGGCAAGTTTGCAAACGCCATCATGCACCCCGACCGCTACAACTTGTGGGACAAGGTTGACAAGGACTAGAGGCGCACTATAGACTTAAAAACGTCCGTAATACCCCGACTGCTACTTACTCCGCTTAATAAAGCGACGACAACAAAAGAAAACGGCGACAGACGATCTGTTGCCGTTATTTTTTGTCAGTTGACGCCTGCAAAACAAACGTCATGCCGTGGCGCGTCGGGGGATAAGCATACATACGGTAAAGTAATTGTCACCGGTGTCTATTTCCAACGTGCCGCCATACTTTTCCACTATCTGCCGCATGCTACGTATACCGTAACCGTGGTTCTTTTGTTCCTTCTTGGTGGTTTTCAATTCGCCGTCCTCGGTGACAAGGCTGTGACTGTAGTAGTTTTGTATCTTGATCAGCACAAAACTGTTTTGCGTGGTTACGCAAAGGCGCAACAGACGTTTGTCTTTGTCGGGCGTGCGGATGAGACTTTCGACCGCATTGTCCAGCGCATTGCCAAACAACGCATAGATGTCAAACTTGTCCATAAAATCCAGCACTTTGCCGTCGGCAACGCAAAAGAAGCGTATGTCGTTTGCCTGTATAGCCTTGCTCTCGTTGGCAAGTACAATGTCCAACACTTCGTTGTCGGTGTGATAGTACCGCTCAAATTGTTTCAGGTCGTTCTCCAGTTGAGCAATGTATGCGTTGCGTTCGTCCACGCTTTCACTCTTTAACATCTGCAAGTGGTACTTCAAGTCATGGTATCTGTAGTTTATCTGGTCGTACACTTCTTGCGATTGCAGATACTTTTCCTTTTGCCGCTCAAACAGATTTTCCATAAAGTCGGCGTTGCGACGTTGGTACTCGGCAATACGTTGGCTTTGATAAATGTACAGCGACAGTATACCGACAAGGTCCACAAGAGTACGTATGTAGAAGAATTCCGCCGCATATGCACTGGAAAACGGCGTAGACGGATTGATAAGCGTAATGTTACTGATAAAAAACACTAACCCGGCAATGGCTACGGCAAACACGCACTCCCACGGAGACACTTTTAAATGCACGTTGTTGCCACGCTCCACAAAGTACAACGACACATACGCCACGGAGTAGAATACCGCCATAAATACGTAGCCTATCGCCGACGTTTCGGAAACCTTGCCGTTGACAAAATAGTACTGCAACTGCCATTGACATGACGCTACAAACTCCGCAGCCACAAGTGCGCGCGCCCACAAAAAGCCTGCGTCAAGCGGCGTACAGTTGGTGCAGACCATAATGAACGTGTACATTACGACAAACGACAACAGCAACAACATTACCGACAGCAACTTGTTGTCCTTGACGGGCAACACCGCCAAACCGACAATCACCGCGCAAAATGCCGCTGCCGTAAACGCGGTACGTAACCAGCCGTAGCGACGTTTGGTTGCCAATATGTACACGATACAAGCGCAACACTCCGCCACGGCAGAGTACCAACGGGGCATGTCGTCAAACAGGTTGCCGATTGCCGAGGCAAAGCTCAACAAACTAGTTACCATTTTTGTAGATACCTCCGCAATACAACGTAAGCGCGTTTAAAAAGTCTTTCTTGCGTGCACGACTGATGAGCAGTCTTGCAGTTTGCTTGCCGTTGACCGACAGCACCGCTTCGCAGTCCTCAATACCCGAAACATACCGCAAGTTGACAATGTAGCAATTGTTACAACGGAAAAACGTACCGTCGACAAGTTGTTCCAAACTCTTTACCGAGCCGAAAATTTCCAATTCGTCGTTAAGCGTATGCAAAATCAATTTGTGTCGTACGCTTTCGATGTAGACAATCTCGTTGTAACTGTACTTTACCGCGCCGCCCTTGGTGTTGATAAGCAGGTATTTGTCGGCGGCATTGTGCAAAATTTGTTTTTCGGCTCGCGCAAGCTCTTCCGACAGCGCAAAGTAGTTGACGGGTTTGACAATGTAGCCTTGTGCGTTGACCACGTAGCATTTGACGGCATACTTGACCGAGTTGGTGATAAAGATAATCACCACTTTTTCGTCAAATCTACGGATGTACTCGGCGGCGGAAATACCGTCGACAAACTTCATTTCGATGTCCATCAGGATGATGTCGAAGTCACACTTGTAGCTTTCGGTAATTTCTTCCCCGTCGAAAAAGCACACCACTTCCACTGATTGTTGATTGGCTTCGTAGTAACGCTCGACATATTGTTTCAGTTGTTTGTTGGTTTGCGGATCGTCTTCCACAATGGCAATACGCATAGCACACTTTTCCTTTAATTTACTTTTGTTCACTTTGCAAATTGTACCACAAAAATTGCCGATTTACAAGAGAGAATCGGATAATTGTTGTACAAATAACAAGATAATTGTTGCCAAACGGTTGCAAATTTTTACGTACGTATATATTTTTTGCTTACAAATGCCGTAAAACAAGCGTCGGCAAACATTCAAAAGACTGCCGTGCATAACAGCGTGTACGGCAGTCGATTTTTTTACTTGGTTTTGTCGGCGTCGGATTTGGTAAACTCCACAACCGCCTTAATCGGGTAGTGGTCGCTTGTCCAACCGCTCGACGGATCACCCGGGACAAGTTTGTCGGCAAGTTCCTCGGGAACAATCTCGAAACTCTTTACCGTAAAGAAATCCTTGGTTACGAAAATGTAGTCGATCGGCACGGTCGGTATCGGTTTGCCGTTTTCGTTGTCCTCGCCGTAGTTATTAAATGTATTGCTCCACTGCGCCTCTGGTATAATGCTCTTGGTATCTGCCCAATGCGTGGTAAATGCGGCGTAGGTATCAGGTTCCACGTTACTTGCATAATTCATGTCACCGCTCAAAAAGCAAGGCAAGCCTTTTGCAAGTTCGTTCATTTTGTCGGCAATCAGTTCAGCGCTCTTTATGCGAATTTGCGGTTTGTCCGCATAGTAACTGAGATGCGTGTTGAAGTAGCCGAATTTTAGTCCCGACAACTTATCTTGCAACACGACCCACGTACATACGCGCGGAAAGGTCGGTTCGCCCCAACTTGTAGCCACGCTACCCTTTTCGTCGGGTGTGTCCGACAACCAGAATGCACCGTTATCAATAAGCGTAAATCTGTCCACTTTGTAGAAAATGCCGCCTGCCTCGTCAAACCCGGCAGGACCGCCGCGGTACTCGTAAACGTGCGCATAGCCGTTGCTGCCAAGCACTTCGGTAAGGTATGTGCGCCAGGACTCTGTTTCTTCCTGCACGCCGAACACATCGGGATCGGCATTGACAATACGATCGGCGCAACGACTTGTCGCACCGCTGTCGTCGCCAAGATCCTGCGACAGGTTTACGGACATCAGCGTAAGGCTATATTTCGCTTCGGCACAACCGCCGCACTTTTTTTGGCATGCTTTTTCGTTACAATCGGGGTCGGTACACAGTCCGCACACCTCGCACTTACGTTGGCAGATATGTGCTCCGCTGTCAACTTCGGGTGCACATGCCGTAGCAAATGCCGCTACCAACGCCAGCACGGCAACCACTATAAATGTAGTAATACGTTTCATCTGTTCCTCCTATTGCTCGATATATGGTCTTTTCGGCATTTCCAGTCCGAGTTTAGCGTAGTCTTCCTCGTTCCACACCGCATTGCTGTGGGCGATTGCGTACAAAATGTTTTTGCTTGCACGGCGCAACAAATACGCGCCGTCGTACTTGGCTTCCAAATACACGCTGTATGCGTCGTTACTACCGTTACGGTGCAGGCAAAGGTCATTTTGCGCACGCAAGCCAAGCGACATCTTCATTATGCTTTGTTCCATGTAGTCGGTAACGACAACGCCATGAAATCCCCATTCGGTACGCAACACGTCGGTGCACAATGCACTGCTACCGCCCGTCCAAACGTTGCCGATACGGTTGAAACTGCTCATTATGCCCAGTCCGTAGCCGCTCTTGACGTAGATTTCAAACGGTTTGAGATAGATTTCTCTCAACGCTTGCTCATTTGTCCATACTTGCACGCCTCTGCGCGCCGTTTCCTGATCGTTAAGCACAAAGTGCTTCGCATAGGTGTACACACCATACTTCATTGTGCCTTCGGCGGTTTTTGCAGCCATTATGCCCGACAAAAGCGGATCTTCGCTGTAGTACTCGAAGTTACGTCCGCCCATCGCCGAACGGTGAATATTGATACCCGGCGCATACCAACCCGTACCGCCAATCGTTGCTCCCTCCTTACCTACGCTTTCGCCAAGCAAACGCGCGCAGTCGGGATTCCACGTAGAGGCGACTACCACTTCCGAACAATGCCCTGTGCTTTTTAGCGAGAACATTGCCGGACCGTCGTCGTCATAGGTGTTGGTTTTGCCTATACTTTCAATCTCGACTGTACGGAAGTCTCCCTTGTCGATAAGGTCGGCCATCTCGCGCAGACTCATCTGATCAAGCAACAAATCCCAACGCTCGTCGTCCCAATCGGCGTTTTTGAGGTCGGTTATCGTCAAACCATTATCTACAGGCACAAAGTTGTAACCCGTGTTATCGGTGTTGTATTCGCCGTCGGTGTAACTGCTTTTACGGTCGACGTTGACGGCGTTTGCCGTAGACGTAAGGTCGATTTGGTCGCGTGTGGTAAACGTGTTACTCCAATCGGAACGCGACAAATATGTAACGGCGTAATTGTAGGGACCGAACTCTACGTCCTGGAAACGGTTGGAAACCTGCTCGCCCGTCTTGCCGTCGGTTGTGTAAGCAACGTTGTCGGCAACTTTGTAGACAAACTCTGTATCGCCTTCGGTAGACTCGGTTTGTTGCCATACGTTGTCGCGCAGGGTAATTTTATAGTCGCCCTTGGCAAGCACGTATGCGCCTTCGGTACCGTCCGCCGCCTTGTAACGCGTGTCCCACGAAGCCATGTCGGCTATGTCTAAGGTTGCCGTGTATGCCTCGGTCTGACCGGGCGCGATGTCGTTACTCTTGACAAAAGCCGCCAACTCGTAGTATGCCTTTTCGGGGCCGCCGACCTCGTAAGGCGCGGTGAAGTAGATTTCGCCCACTTCTCTTCCCGTAACGCTACCTGTATTGGTAAAGGCAATGTCGACTTCGATTGTACCTGCCGCCTCGTCTATACGGTAGTCGGAAATGTGCTTTTCAAACGTGGTATAACTAAGTCCGTGACCGAAACTCCACATCACGTGGTCATCGTAGTTGAAGCCGTCGTCGGTCATTGCGCGAGTCGTGTAGTAGCGATAGCCGACGTAGATACCTTCGTAATAAATTTGAAACGCCTGTCCGCGGTTGTTGCCCGCATTGAAATAGTTAGTGTTTGAGCCAAAATTGACAAATGACTGCTCGGACGATATGTCGCGCGCCCAGGTGTCCACAAGTTTGCCGCTAGGGTTGGTTTTGCCGGCGATGATCTCTGCAACGGCTTTGTTACCCGTCAAACCGGGGTGGCCCACCCACAACACGGCGTCGATGTCGTTGCCGTTGTCGTCGACTTCTTCCAACATACCCAGTTCCATGACGTTACTGCTGTTGACAAGCACAATCACAGTGCCGAAGTTTTCACGAATCATGCCCAGCACCTCTTGCTCGGTGTCGGTCATCTTTACCTGACTGTAACTCAACTCGCCGTCTTCCGCACCGGAACGAGTTATACAAAACAGTGCAATATCGGAGTACGCCTTGGCGTTGTCCAACAGAGTTTGTCCGTCGGGCAACTGCGAATAAGTGCGCGTGTAGGCGTCGACTTCCGGCTCGTAGTCGGTAGGCACGCAACTGGGATCGAGAACGCTGCCTCCGCCGAACGCCGAACCGTTGGCGTTGTACACGTTGTACTGACAAGAAATGTTGTAGTCGGTATCTTTGACGGTATAAGCCGTTTTGTCGTTTTCAAAATAGTTTGCAACAAGGTTGTACAAATACTTGTTGTATTCGAAGCCTGCTTCTTCAAGCGCGGTTTCCAACTTGACTGCAGACAAATCCTTTCCGAACGCGTCCTTGCGGTTGGTCACAAATACGCCGCTTCCGCCACCGCCATACAACATACCAAACGCACATGCTCCGAAAATGTTTATTTTCTTCTGCTCCTCATTGGTCGGGTCAAGCGGCAATGCGCCGTTGTTTTTGACAAGCACCGTACCCTCGCGTTGTATCGTTACGACGTTTTCTCTGGCTGCGCCTGCCGCAAGTTTATTTTGCTCGCTTGTCGGTATGCTTGACTTGCGCGGAAACAGTGTTTTCCAAATCAACTCGCCATAGGGTACAAACACCGCCGTGGCAAGTATCGCAATTACCAACACCACCGCCAACACCGGACAGGCAACTTTTTTTGCGGAGACGTTCCACCCGACAACGTTGCGTACCGCCGTCGATTGCCCTGCAAGTTCGGTTTTGCGCTGTTCCTTGGTAAGTTGCTTCCACTCGTGCGTCAGATCGGTAGTCTTTTTACGCTGTTCTTTGTTCATTCTCATACGCCCGAACAACCACACCACAAGGTAGTAGGCAAGTCCGAACGTTGCCAAAAACACCGCCACGACAACCCATGCGTATTTCCACGCAAAGGAGGCAAGGTCGTAGCCGAAAATCTGTATACTGTTTAGTAAACTGTTCATGTTTCCTCCATCAAAAGCTGCACTTTACGCATTTAAACCGCGTTTTTTGCGCAGTATCAACGTAACCGCAGTAGCAATGCCGGCGCCGCCGAACGCTACGCACAATGCAACTATACCGACAATGTAGCCCACGTCCATCGGTTCCTTTGGCGGCAGCGGAACGGGTTCTTTCCACTCGCCCTGCGCAACGTTAAATATACGCGTGCGCGTAGTAGCATTGCCTGCCTCGTCTGTAACAGTGACGATAACCGTGTACTTGCCTGCCTTGGTGGGGACAAAGCTGTTTTCGTCGTTGAGTTGACACATCTTTGAACCACTCTTTTTGTAATTGTAGTACACCTTGACGGCAACAGTCAATTTGTCCGTAGCCGTTTCGTTGTCGGTCGCAGTTAAGCCGAGACGTACCGTTTCGCCCGCATAGGGTTTGTACGGAGCGACTTGAACAATGTCAACCATCGGGGCGGTCGTGTCAATCTCGGTGTACTCCGCGTCGACGTCGGACGGAATGTCCACCACAAAATAGTCGAAGTTGTACTGATTGCCTCCGCACGCCTCTACGACAACGGTGTTTGTACCTTGTTTCAGCGGCAATGGGTAGGACACAATCGTGTCCCAATTTTCATAACTGCCGTCGTTGGCGGGAATGTCGCCTTGCTCGAAACCGTAATACTTGCCGTTGACGCGGAACTTGAACGTCCAATTTTGTCCGCCGTAGTCGTCGGCAGGTTCGGCAATGTCGGGCGCGGTAGCGTCGGGGTGCGCTTTGACCGATTCCGCAATGGTCAACTCGATGCGAGCCTCGGCGACATCTGCACTAAGCGAAAAAGCGATTGTCAGTTTGTTGTCGTCGTTGGCACCCCAATAACCGATGCACAGACCGCCCGATGCGGTGTACAACTCGTTTTCCAAAAATGATGCCACACCCGTGGACGCGTTGATTTGCGGTGTACCGTCGGCAACGCCCGTCTCCGCCTCTATCTTCAAGGCTCCGCAGGAACATCTACCCGACGAAAAATCGTGCGTATGTTCGGCGTAGACAAGCGACTGCCCGCACATCAGCGCGACAAACAGGCAAACCGCCAACACCGCCGAGACAATTGAATACTGTCTTGTTTTCATATTTCCTCCGCTGAATTGTTTTACGGAGCAATTATACAGTACAATGCGGCAGAAAAACAAAAAAACCGCCAAACTGACGGTTTTATTGCAAAATCGGTTTAATACAATGTACGGACGGCCAACAGACAGCAACAAACAATATATTGCCTACGCAAAAGTACGCATGGTAATACTCTGGTTTTGTACAGTGACAATACTTGCAACCGATTATCGGTGCAAAGCATCGACAATGGTAACCTTGTCCCCCTTGACCAGATACCCCTTGCCGCAAAAGTCGAACATGGGTTTGTCCGACCAACTGTCGCTATAGTAGGCAACGGGGACAATCTCCGGGTATGTCGCTACAAAGCGCGCCACTTTTTGCTCGCCGTAGCAATGCACACCGTCCACACGCCCGTTTGTAGGGTCGACAATCGTAGCAATGCAAGCCACCCCCAAACGACGGCACGCCTCGGCAACAAGGTAGTCGGGCGAGGCCGACACAATCACATCGTCGTCGCGTTTCTGTTCCATATACCACGCCTTGATGCGGCACATATTTTTGTTCCAGAAGTTGCACACATGCTTGTCTGTATGCGGCACCAACGCCACAAACAGTCCGAGCCACGTAAGGTAGGTATTTTTGTCCAATATCCGCACGGCACGCAACACCACCGCCACCGCAACCACAGGCAGAAACACCACCAACCAAGGAAACCGCACCAGGCAGTACCCGAAGAACCGCCTAAAACTGTTCCCACGAAATATCGTATCGTCAAAATCGTAACTATTCATATAGATATTGTACCATACACTCTATTTTTGTGCAAGTCAAACATATACCGACCTGTAATTTCTTGCTTGTTCTTTTTTGCTTGTCTTATTTTTGTCCTAAGGCATTCATCGCAAAATAGCCAAAAGCACACAAAAAGCCCTGTCGGTGGACAGGGCTTCGGGTGTTTTGTGGATTAGTCGGCGTAGACTATGCTACCTTCAAGGTCGAAGTCGGAACCTATTTCCTTCAGCAGACTCTTAAGTACAGGGTTGAACTTAATCTTGCCGTCGGATGTCACTTTACCGTCGTCGGACTTGACAACGAAGTATTCCTTTCGCAAGGCTTTGTAGGCTTTGCTTACAAGGTCACTGCGTTGTGTGCTGTACTCCGTCTTGAACAATTGATACTCGCGGCTGCTTGTATCCTTGCAGAGCGCGGTGTCAAACGCATGCGCCGTTACCTTGCCTGTAAAGAACACGATATGCACGCCGTAGGTGCTGACGCACAACGAGTAGGTGCCGTACTTTTCGCCGTTGTTGCTTGCGTCATATGCCGCTTGCGCCGCATCGACAAACTCGGTCACAAACTTGGACGTGTAGTCCTCGGGGGCGTTTATGCGTACAACGTAGTCGTAACGTTTGCTGTGCGAACCTGTATCGGTGTTGAAACGCTTCATCAGGTTGACGATTTCCTCTTCGGTGGCTTCGGCTTCGGCAATTGCCTTGGCAATTTCACCGTTAGGGTTAAGCTCTACTGCGTCTTTGGCAGCGTTGAGTTGGAACAAATCGCTTACTTTGGCATACTCGCCGTCCTCGTCCTTGTCGGACAGGAAGTCATCGCCGACAATCTCTGCGGCAAGTTCCATACGCACTTGTCTGTAGTAGTCGTGGTCGGTTGTACCAAGCTTGGTTTCAAGGTTGGACAACACTGCCTTTTGTTGATCGGTAAACGGCACAAGCACGTTTTTAACAAAGATATATTCGTATTCGGCGGGCACGGTGTAGATGTCGCTGGTATCGCTGAGACCTTCAATGTCGGACACAAACGTGTCGTTGAAGTTGTAGTTGGCTTTCTTGGCGTCGGCGGCCTTTGTGTAAGCGGCTTCAAGTTTGTCGCAAATAGTCTTGTACGCTTCGTCTGTGCCGTCGATTGCGCGACCTTGCTCGGCTTCGTACAGGTTGACGATAAGGTTAGCTGCGGCATCGCTCACTTGGTTGTCCAAAAACTCTTTCATGGTGATTTCGTAAGCATTTTCGATGCTTTCGGTATATCTCTTGACAACCTTTTCCTGAATCTTGGCAAACTTGTCGGCGGTGATTTCGCCGTTATTGTCGGAGTCTTTGTCAATGCGTTCGTTGTACTCGGCAAGCTTGGCAGCCGTAGCGTCGGCTGTTGCATATGCGGCAAGGCTGACGTCGATGTCGGCTTTTACACTGCCGCCGTAGTACTTGTCGTAATACTCGTCCATGTCATCGTTGACAAACAGTTGCGCAACAAGATAGTCGGTGTAGGTAGCGGCGCCATTCCAGTCGTCGTAGGTGGCAAAGTCACGCGAGGTGTCTTCCGTTTCGGCGTCGTTAAGGTCTACGTCCTTTTTGATTTCTTCTTCTACCGAGCTGTCGAAGTTGCTGAATACAAGGTACTTGATGTACTTGTACACGTATTCCTGTTGAGCTTCGGACAAAGCCTTGACATAGTTGTCCATGGACTTGCCGTCAAGGTAGGCGTCAATCTTTATATATCGTTCATACAGGCTGCTCAGTACGCTACTTATAACCGTATCGGAAAGGCTGCTGCTGTATCTTGCGTAAGTGTTGAGGGTATCGATCATCTTGCCGACGGTAATTGTTTGATTGCCGACGGTCATAGCCGTTACTTTGCGATACTTGGCAGTATCCTTGCCGAACATGCCGCAACCGACAAATACGCCAAGAACCAATACCATCAGCAAAAGTAATGCAATTGCTCCACTTGCTTTTCTCATGACTGTTTGTAAACCTCTCTTTGTCCCGACGGCAAGCCGTTGCGGGAACTTTTCGTTGTCTAACGGGTGATGTTGCAAAAGGGCAACAGACACCTATACTTGTCTATTATACATTTTTCGCGCCCGCTTGGCAAGCGGTTTTACAACTTTTTTGTTATTTTGTTTGTATCTTTTGCAAAAATTCCGTCATTGCAGACAACAAACGGTCCTTTTGCATAAAGTCGGTATGCACAAATTGCACTCCGTAGCCGCCGCTGAGAGGCGAAACACAGTCGGACATGTCGGATATTGCGTCAAACACTTCCTTGCGCATCATCTTGTCGCGGTTGGCAAATACCAACTCTCCCTTACCCATGCGCACCGCCACTTTGCTACAACCTGCGTGATTGGCTAGCAGTTTGATCCTCGCTACAACAAACAGATTTACGCACACCGTAGGCAATGCGCCGTAGACGTCGGCAATTTGCTTTTGCAGTTTGTCTATCTCGTCCATTGTCGCGCAAGCCGCCAATTGTTGGTAGAAGTCCATACGCTCGTTTTGGGCAGGTATGTAG